>CAJOQO010000349.1 GCA_905236545.1 uncultured Lachnospiraceae bacterium | reverse complement strand
CCCGGACGCCCGATCGCAGTCGGCAAAGAGCTCAGCCGGAGTGGGCTACAGGTTTGCGATGGGGAAGCCATCCGCAGGCCGGGGCATCCGTTATCAAAATGAACTTTTATAGGCTGCATGCGGATTTTTTCGGAAGAATGCAGTATAATAAGATCTGTCAAAAGAATATGATTCCGCAGAAGGTGCAGAAGGTGCAGAAGGTGCAGAAAGCCTGAAGGAACCGGCGAGCCCGGACTGATGCGGAAGAACACGGCCAACGAAGAGGAGGAGAAGAACGATGATAAAAAAGATACTGGTTGCAGGATTGGCCCTGACACTGGCAGTTACCCCGGTCAGCGCATTTGCCGGAAGCTCCGATGCGGAAGTGAAAAACGTGGTTTATCTGGTAAACGGAAATCTGGGAGACAAATCTTTCTTTGATTCCGCGAAAGCCGGTCTGGATCAGCTGGTGGCTGACGGACGCATAAAACTGAAAACAGTCGAGATGGGAGGAACGGATGCGGATCAGCCCAAGTGGCTGTCCACACTTTATGAAGTGGCGGATTCCGGTGAATACGACCTGGTGATCTGCGGCACCTATCAGATGCCGGATTATCTGAAAGAGGTAGCCGAAAGCTATCCGGATCAGAAGTTCCTGATCTTTGATGATGATACCTATGCGGGGGAAGACAGCAACGTCGTCAATATTGTATTCAAGCAGAATGACCTCGGATACATTGTAGGAACATTCGCTGCCAATATGACGACAGATACCAGCGTAGAGCGGATCAATCCGGATAAGGTCATCGGCTTTGTTGGAGGCTATGACAGCCCGGTTATCAATGACTTTATGTACGGCTATATCTCCGGCGCGCAGGCAGTGGATCCGGATATGAAGGTTGACGTACGGTATACCTCTGACTACGTGGATACCGCAAAGGCAAAAGAGTATGGAAACTCCATGATCAAGGATTCCAAGTGCGATATTATCTGGGGCGTATCCGGAAATGCAGGGAACGGCGCCGCTGAGGCTGTTCTGGAGACAGACGGCGGATGGTTCATCGGCGTTGACTCCGACCAGGAGCAGACCTTCTCGGCAGACCTGGCAGCGGTTACCCTGACCAGCGGCCTGAAGAATGTTGGCAACTCCCTGATCTGGTTCTTTGACCAGTGGGATGAAGGAGAGGATCTGTTCGGTCAGAGGGTACAGCTTGGTATCGTGGAAGGCGGCGTAGGCATCGTGACGGACAAGAACTATGCAAAGTTTGCCAGCGATAAGACAAAAGCAGCAGTAGATGCGGCCATCGAAGCGATTTCGAACGGTGAGATCGTAGTTCCTTCCGCATTTGACGAGAATGGGAATAAAGCGGCGCAGGAACTGCGTGACAGCGTCCGTCCGTAACAGACAAGGTCACTTTGAGGTTCCCTGGCAAAATGGCCGGGAAACAGATGTCAGGCAGCTGCGGATCTGGACCTTGAGGAAACACTGATGTCACCAGCGTTTCTCTGAGCGATTATTCAGAAAAGGGGGATCATACGGCCCCCTTTTCCTCTTATCTGAGGATCCTGCAGAGACTGCTTCCGGCTTCTGGGGAGCGATCAGAAAGACGCTGCAGAGACTGCTTCCGGCTTCTGGAAGCGATCAGAAAGGCGCTGCAGAGGCTGCAGCGGATAAGAGGGACATGGAAGATTTATTAATAGAAAGAAAGGGAAAGTGGCGGCGCAATGAGTGAAGAATATGTCATTCAGATGAAGGATATCACGAAGGTATATCCGAACGGCACCGTTGCCAACCAGGATGTCTGCCTGAATGTGAAGAAAGGCGAGATCCATGCGCTGATGGGAGAAAACGGCGCTGGAAAATCCACATTGATGAAGATGCTCTTCGGACTGGAGCAGCCCACCTCCGGCGAGATCCTGGTAAACGGGGAAAAGGTGAATCTGTCTTCGCCATCGATGGCGATCTCCAAAGGGATCGGCATGGTGCATCAGCACTTTATGCTGGTCCCCAGCCTGACAGTGGCGGAAAATATGGTTCTGGGGATGGTTCCGAAGAGATCCGGCTGTCTCATCGACGAAAAAAAAGCCGTGGAACTGACCGAGGAATATGCCAAAAAGTTTAACCTCCTGGTAGATGCCAGGGCGAAGGTTATGGATATTCCTGTAGGAATGAAGCAGAAGGTGGAGATCCTGAAGGCGCTGGTACGCGGAGCCAGGATCCTGATCCTGGATGAGCCTACGGCGGTTCTGACAGCCCAGGAGACACAGGAGCTCTTTGTCCAGCTGAAGAACCTGAAAAACCAGGGCTATACCATTATCTTCATTTCTCACAAATTAAAAGAAATCATGGAGATCACGGACCGCATGACGATCCTGCGGGGCGGCAGGTCCATGGGGGTTCACGAAACCAGCCAGGTCACGCCGCAGGAGATCTCCCGCCTGATGGTAGGGCGGGATGTGATCCTGAAGGTAGAGAAGGACAAAGCGCAGCCCGGCAAGGAGGTTCTGCGGGTGCGCGATCTTTCCTTTACCAATGAATGGGGCAAAAAGATGCTTGACAGCGTTTCCCTCTCCGTACGGAAGGGGGAGATCCTGGGAATTGCCGGCGTGGAAGGAAACGGCCAGAAAGAGCTGGTTGATATGCTGTTCGGCTTCTCCCGCCCGAACGGCGGAAGCATACAGGTAAACGGAGAAAACCTCATCGGCCTGAGCCAGCGTGAGATCCGCCGGAAACATGTCTCCCTGGTGCCGGAGGACCGGATGCTCTACGGGATAGCGTCCACGGCGACCATAGAGGAGAACCTGATCAGCGACCGGAGCGGCTCTCCGGAGCTGAACAGGGGGATTCTGTTTAACATGAAAGCGATTCATAAAGAGACAGAGGCGCTGATCAAGGATTACACGGTACTGTGCAAAAACGGCAGCCAGCAGGTGGGGAGCCTGTCGGGCGGCAATATCCAGAAGGTAGTGGTTGCACGGGAATTCTCCAACGATCCGGCGCTGATCATCGCCGACCAGCCAACCCGCGGAATTGACGTGGGCGCCACAGAGTTCATCCGCAAAAAGCTGATAGAGTTATCACGGTCAGGCATCGCGGTGCTGCTGATCTCTGCGGATCTGAATGAGGTGATGGAGCTTTCTGACAGCCTGATCATCATGCACGGCGGAAAGATCGCGGCATATTTTGAAGATACCGCAGAACTGACGGATGAGCTGATGGGCAGGTATATGCTGGGTCTTGAAGAGCAGAGCCCGGAGGAGATCAGGAGGGTTTGCCATGAGTAGGAAGAACCGTACAAAATTCAGCATCATCCGCGGAGCGGCCGCTCTGGGGATCGGGCTTCTGGTGGCGTTCCTGCTGATCTTTTTCGGTTCGGAAGGGAGTACGGTCGGGGAGAAATTCTCTTCGGCTCTGGATGCCCTCCGGGAGATGCTGATCAGTCCCCTCTTTCGGAAAGACGGCTCCTTCAGTCTGAAAAATCTCAGCGATGTCCTGGCCGGGATGATCCCGATCCTTTTCACGGGTCTGGCGACCTGCATCATGTTCGCGGCCAACCAGTTTAACCTGGGGGCCGAGGGCGGCATCATGCTCGGGGCGTTTGTCACTTCTCTGGTGGCGATCTATGTCCCGGTCCCGGGGCCGCTCCTGATCATCGTGGCAGTCCTGGCCGGCGCTATCGCGTCTGCGGCGGTGATGCTGATCCCGGCGGTACTGAAAGCAAAGCTTGGCGTCAGCGAGATGGTCAACTCCCTGATGCTGAATTACGTGATCATGTATTTCCTGAACTATCTGATGAAGAGCTTTCTGGCGGATACCAGCAAGGGAATCACCCAGACCTTTCCGTTCCAGGACAATGCGCTGATCCCGCAGATGATCAACAATGGTTCCAGACTTTCCTGGGGCTTTGTGGCCGGCCTGATCATGGTCGTCCTCAGCTGGTTTTTCATGTACCGGACCAAATGGGGCTACGGGATCCGCATGACGGGGATCAATCAGCCCTTTGTCATGTATTCCGGCATGAATGTGGCGATGATCATCATTCTCTGCCAGGTATTAGGCGGATTACTGGCCGGTATGGGCGGCGGGATCGAGGTACTGGGCCGCTACAATGTCTACAACTGGTCCGCGCTTCCGGGGTATGGCTGGACCGGAATCACGGTGGCGATCCTGGCGGGCAACAATCCGCTCTATGTGCCGCTGGCAGCTTTCTTTATGTCCTACCTGACCAAGGGCTGCACGCTGATGTCCACCAACACGGATGTGCCGGCACAGCTCATCAGCATCATTCAGGCGGTTATCTTTATCTTCTTTGCCGCGCAGCAGTTTCTGTCAGGCTATCGCCAGAAGCTGGTGGTACAGAGCGCGAAGGAAGAGATGGCTGAGAACAACGCAGGAAAGGAGGCACTCAGATGAGAATTCTGACTACGGATTTCTTTTTCTCCATTTTCCGGATCGCCACGCCGATTCTGCTTGCCACACTGGCAGCCGTGATTGGGGAAAAAGGCGGAATCTCCAATATCGGTCTGGAGGGCATCATGATGATGTCCGCATTGTTCGGCTCACTGTCTGCCTTCTGGAGTAAAAGCTGGGTGATCGGCCTCCTGGCGGCCATGGCGGTGGGGCTTGGAGAGGCCCTTCTGATGGGCGTGTTTGCATTTAAACTGAAGACGGATATTATCCTGGTTGGTACCGCCGTCAATATGATCGGTTCCGGAGGTACGATCTTTCTTGTGAAAACCATCACCAATGTCACCATGGGCAGTGCCCTTACCTCCACGACCTCGCTGATCACAAAGGAGCTGCAGATCCCGAGCATCCATATTCCTCTGATTCAGGATATCCCGGTGCTGGGCAAGATTATCTCCGGGCATTCCCTGCTGACATACCTGGCTTTTCTGCTGGTATGGCTCACCATCGTACTGCTGTACAAGACGCCTCTCGGGATGAATATCCGCTCCGTCGGAGAGAATCCCAACGCGGCTTCTTCGGTTGGCGTCAGCGTGTCGAAGATCCGTTTCATCACGATCGGGATCGGCGGCATTCTGGCCGGGATGGGCGGCGCCTACATGTCCATGTACTACGCGATGGGCTGGTCTTTGGATATGGTGGCCGGCCGGGGCTTTATCGCTCTGGCGGCACAGTCCATGGGCGGCGGGGAGCCGGTGGGCTCCATGCTGGCGGCTCTGGTCTTTGGCTTTGCGCAGGCGCTTGGGATCAAGGTCTCGGCGACAGGCGTGGATTCCAACCTGGTAGCGCCGATTCCCTATATTGTCACGATCCTTTCTCTGGTCGTTTTTGCCCTGAACCAGAGAAGAAAAGAGAGGAAGAGATACAGGGGGGCAGCGTAAGGGAACCGTATCCCGGCGGCTGAAGCCGCGAATCCCCCGTGTCGGAAATGGAAAGGAGTTCGGTGAGAGGATGAGGAAGACAATACCTGTGATCCTGGATGGAGATCCGGGCCATGATGACGCCATCGCCTGGGTCTTCGCAAAGGCGGATCCCACGCTGGAGATCCGTGCCGTGATATCCGTGGCCGGCAATCAGACGATTGAGAAAACGACGATCAATGCCAGGCGCATCGCGGCTTTGCTGGGAATCGACGCACCGGTGGCAAGAGGCGCATCAAGGCCGCTGAATGCCGATCCGGTGACAGCGGGCAACTGGCATGGGGAAAGCGGCCTGGATGGGCCGGCTCTGCCGGAACCGGACCGGCCGCTGTCTGAACTGCCCGGGGTTGAGCTGATGGCGAAGGTTCTCAGGGAAAGCAGGGATCCCGTGACCATCATAGCGACCGGGCCCCTGACCAATGTGGCGGATCTGCTGCTTTCCTGTCCGGAGCTGAAAGAGAAGATCGGGCAGATCTCCATCATGGGAGGCGGCATTACCCACGGAAACTGGAAGCCTGCGGCGGAATATAATATCTTTGAAGATCCGGAAGCTGCCTGGACCGTATTTCATGCCGGCCTGCCCCTGCGGATGTGCGGGCTGGATGTGACCGAGAAAGCGCTGATCAAGCCGTCGGAATTCCCCCGTCTTCTCGCAGTGGGCAACCAGGTGGCGGAGATCGTGACGGGATGGCTGGAATTCTTCTACCGCTTCCCCATGCAGCTGGGGTACAGCGGCGCGCCGGTACATGATCCCTGTGCGGTTCTGGCCCTGACGCATCCTGAGATCTTTCAGACGAGGGAGCTGTACGTGGACATCGAACTGGAGGGAGAATATACCCGTGGAGCCACAGTGGCGGATCTTATGGGAAGCACCGGGCAGGCGCCGAACGTGGTCTGCGGGATGGACATCGACCGGGACCGGTATGTTGAGCTCCTGGTTGAGGCGCTGAAGAGCTATGATGGGAGATGCGTCCCGGTTATCTGACAAGAGCTTTCTGGGAGGAGATTTGATATGAGTAAAAAACCGGTATGGATCGATACGGACGCCGGCGTAGATGACGCGGTTGCTCTCCTGACGGCGGTATATCTGGAGAGAGAAGGGCTTCTTGAGATCAGGGGTGTCTCCGCTGTCTGCGGCAATGCAAAGCTGGAAAGAACCTTTGAGAATGCCAGAAACGTCCTCTGCCTGGCGGGACGGGAAGAGATCCCTGTTTTCCCCGGAGCCGGAAAGCCCCTTCTGGTCGAGCTGTCGACCGCGGCCTATGTCCATGGCGAAGACGGACTGGGCGGGGCGGTCATCCCTCCTTCTCCGGCCGGACGGGAGAGCATGCCTGCCTGGGACGCTCTTTATCGATCCGCAAGGGAATGCGCCGGGGAACTGGAGCTGATCCTGCTGGGGCCGGAGACCAACGCAGCCATTGCCCTGCGCAAATATCCGGATCTTCCGAAGTACCTGAAGCGGATCCTGATCATGGGAGGCGCCGAGGTGGGGGGAAATAAAACACCTGCCGCGGAATACAATATCTGGGCGGATCCCCACGGGGCGCAGACCGTCTTTAAGAGCGGGATCCCGGTCATCATGTGCGGCCTGGACGTGACCATGCAGGCGCAGCTTCTGCCGGAAGAGCTTCAGGAAATCGAAAGCTATGACAGCAGGGGCTGCAGATTATTCAAGGAAAGCACGGGCTCTGCGATCGAACTGTACAGGCAGTCTGGCCTGGAAGGCTTTTTTGCCCATGACGCCTGCCCGGTTCTGTATGCAGCGTATCCGGAGATGTTTCAGGGAGAGCCTTCCGGCGTCTTCGTGGAGACACGGGGCAGCATAACCCGCGGAAAAACGGTCTGTGACCGGATCACGGACATCAAGTTCGGAGTCAGGAACGCAATCGTTGTTCATGGGGTCGACCGGGACTGGTTCTCCCGCGTTATCCTTGCCGCGCTGAAGGCGGTGTAGGAGGAGCGGTTACGGTTCGGTGTTCAGACGTCAGTGTGTTTTCTTCGAAGCGGCAGACTTGTTGCTAAGGGATTTCTTTTGAGATAAAATATCCGGAAAGCTTTCCCGGGTCAGGAGCATCCGGCATATGCCGTGATGCTGGGGACAGATAAACCTTCGACTCAGCATCATCTGATCAATCAAGGAGTCGGTTTCACTCTCAGAAAGGAAGTATAGCATGAAAGATTTGATCAGCCAGATTCAAGTCAATATTCAAAAATATCCTGATACGACGGTGATTGTGGATCAGGGAGAGGACAACTGCTTTACCTATCGGTCGTTTGATGCGTACGCCCGGAGAATCGCCTCGAAGCTGAGCCGTATGGGGATCACCAGGCGTGATTTTGTGACGATCGAGCTGCCGCGCACCAAAGAGTATATTGCCGCAATGTACGCTGTGTGGATGGTCGGCGCTGCGTTTGCTCCGCTGTCGCCGGAGTATCCTGAGGAGCGTCTGGCTTTCATTCGCGGCAACTGCGGCGCAAAAGCAGTGATTAACAGCAGATTCCTGCGCGGGATAGAAAGCGAAGCGCCTTTGAAGGAAGCCGTGATCCCCGATCCCGCCGATCCTTCGCTGCTGATCTACACCTCCGGTTCCACGGGAAAGCCCAAGGGCGTACTTCATTCACACGCGAGCATTGCCGACTCTGTGAACCGTTATGTTGAATATATAAAAACGCCGGCCGGCGCGCGCGTCGCGATGGCTGCGCCGTTCACCTTTATCGCGTCGGTGCAGGGGATCTTTGTGCCGCTGTGCGAATGCAGCACGGCCTTTCTGATGCCCTTTGAGGCGATGCGCGATCCTGTCCTGCTGGCGGAGTTCATTGAAAAGCATCAGATCTGCCGGACCTTCATCAGTCCGAAGATGCTCAAGGTCTTTCAGCCGAAAGGCGACTGCCTGAAGACGGTATTAACGGGCAGTGAACGCGTTTCAGATACCTACAGCGATCAATATGAGATCATTGTCTGTTATGGTCAGACAGAGTCCGCCTCCGCGGCGCTTGCCTTTAAAATCGATAAACCCTACGAAAACACGCCGATTGGCCGTCCTATCGGCGATATTCGTGTGCATATTCTCGATGAAAACGGCAAGGAAGCCGAGGAAGGCGAACTGTGCCTTGCCGGTCTGTTTGCCGATGGCTATTATCATCTGCCCGAACTGACCGCAAAGACCTTTGTCGACAATCCTTTCTCCGAACAGGATGGTTATCCGAAGCTGTTGAAGACCGGCGACATTGTCAGAAAGGGCGATGACGGCAATCTCATCTATCTCAATCGGAAGGACTGGATGGTAAAGATCAACGGGCAGCGCGTAGAGCCGGGCGAGATTGAGGCGGTCATCCGGCAGGTGCCCGGGATCCACGACGCGGTGCTGAAGGATTTTAAGAATCAGTACGGTCAGGTCTATCTGGTCGCCTACTATGTTGAGGAGGATCCGGTCGATCCGGACGAGCTGAAGGAAGCAATCGCCCGGAAACTGCCGCCTTATATGATTCCGGCGTTTTTTGTGAAGCTCGATAAGCTTCCCGTCAACGCAAACGGAAAGCTGGACAGGAGTGCCCTTACGGCACCTGAGGCAGGCAGTTTTAAGAACGAATACATCAGGCCCGAAACCGACCTGCAGAAAACGCTCTGCGCCGCCTTCGAGGCAGTTCTCGGCGTGGAAAACGTCGGGATTGACGATGATTTCTTT
>CAJOQO010000348.1 GCA_905236545.1 uncultured Lachnospiraceae bacterium | reverse complement strand
CTCCGCGAACTTCGCTGCATGCTCCGCCTCTTCGAAGGCTGCCTTCTCCCAGTACAGGCCGATCTCGGGATAGCCCTCGCGGAACGCAACGCGGCTCATCGCCAGATACATGCCGACCTCAGAGCATTCGCCGTTGAAGTTGGCGCGAAGGTCTTCCTTAATGTCTTCCGGTGCATCCGATGCAACGCCGACCACATGCTCGGCGGCCCAGGTCATCTCCGCATCCTGTTTCGTAAACTTGGAAGCCGGAGCCTTGCAGACCGGACATGCTTCCGGAGCGGTATCTCCCTCATGTACATATCCACAAACATTACATACCCATTTCGCCATTATAACGTCCTCCTGATAAATGGTTTTGAATATCACTGTGCTGCCCATATCATAGCAGATTCGTCATGTTGTAACAAGCAGTCCGACATAAGATGCTGTCATCTTCCTGTTATGCGTTACAGGTCACACGATCCCGGCCCGGGCGAACGCGTCGCTGTAAGGATCCGTGCACAGTCCCTTCTCTGTGATCATGCCCGTGATCAGATCGTGATCGGTCACATCAAATGCAGGATTGAAGACATCCACGCCTTCCGGTGCCATCGGCTCCCGGTACCACATCTTTGTCACCTCGTCCGGATCCCGCATCTCGATCGGAATCTCTCCGCCATGAGGCGTCCTGAGATCGATGGTCGAACTGGGAGCGCATACATAGAACGGAATCCCGTAATGCTTTGCCAGAATCGCGAGGGCGCTCGTCCCGATCTTATTGGCGGCGTCCCCGTTCGCCGCGACGCGGTCACATCCCACAAAGATGATATCGATCTTTCCCGATTTCATCAGGAGGGAGGACATATTGTCGCACTGGAGCGTCGTCGTGATGCCGGCAGAGCTCAGCTCGAAGCTCGTCAGGCGGGCACCCTGCAGGAGCGGCCTCGTCTCATCGCAGTACACATGCATATCGCTGCCGGACCAGCCATGCTCCAGCGCGATATACATGGGAGCGGTCGCCGTCCCGTACTTCGCGGTAGCCAATGTGCCCGCGTTGCAGTGGGTCAGGATGCCGACCGGCTTTCCGTCCTTTTTCAGATTCTTCAGAAGGCCGAAGCCGATCTCGCCGATGTTTCTGCTGATCTGCACATCCTCCTCCCGGATCGCGTCCGCCTCCGCATAGAGACGCGCCCTGACCTCATCAAGGCTTACCCCCGCCTCACCGGCGCACCGGGCGCACGCATCCATCCGGTCCAGCGCCCAGAACAGGTTAACGGCCGTCGGCCTGGAGGAAGCCAGATAGTCCTTCAGCTCTTTAAACTGGCTGTAAAATGCGCCAAAGCTGTCTGCTTCCAGCTTTGCCGACAGAACCGCCATGCCATAAGCCGCGCTCACGCCGATCGCAGGCGCGCCGCGCACTCTGAGCTTCTTGATCGCTTCCCAGATTTCTTCCTTTGTCGTAAGCCTGATCCGCCGGATGGTTCCGGGCAGCAATGTCTGGTCGATGATGTCCAGCGCCTGGCGGTCTTCCGTCAGACGTACCGACAGTACCTGCTCAAAAAACTGTTCCGTATTCACGAGTACCTCCTTCTGCCTGCGTGTAAGCTGCTTGATCTCATATTCTCTTCTCTGCGCCTGAGCAGGGGTTGCATATGCCTCAGTGTAGATCAGTTTCACCGGAAGACGGGATCTGGTATATTTCGCGCCCTTCCCGCTGTTGTGCGTGCGCACGCGCCGCGCCGGATCCGTTGTCCACCCCGTATACCAGGTTCCGTCGGCACACTCCACGATGTAGATATAGCTCTTCCCCATGCCGTTCATTCCGTATCCCACGTTCCGCCGGCGCACTCCACGATGTAGATATCGTTTTCCTTCATGCCGTTCATCCGCCCGGGTTCTGCGCGCGGTCACGCTCATTTGCCGGATTCGCGAACTTCGTGTACTCCGGAAGCCATACCAGCTCCACGTCGCCCAGCGGGCCGTTCCTCTGTTTCCGGATCAGGATATCCGCGATGCCCTGCCGCTCGGAATCCTTATTGTAATAGTCATCCCGGTACAGGAAGATCACCACGTCCGCGTCCTGCTCGATGGCGCCGGACTCCCTCAGGTCGCTCAGCACCGGACGGTGATCCGGCCTCTGCTCCACCGCGCGGGACAGCTGGCTCAGCGCGATCAGCGGCACATGCAGCTCACGCGCAACCTCCTTCAGCCCGCGCGAGATCTCCGAGATCTCCTGCTGCCTGGAGTCATTGCCGCGGCCGCTTCCGCTCATCAGCTGCAGGTAGTCAACCATGATACAGTCAAGCCCGCCCTCCAGCTTCAGCCGCCGGCATTTGCTCCGAAGCTCCGGAACCGAGATGCCGGGCGTGTCGTCGATGATCAGGTTCGACTTCCCGATCACATCCGCGCCCATCACCAGGTTTTCCCACTCCGAATCCTTCAGGCGCCCATTGCGCAGCCTCGTCGCGTCGATATTGGACTCCTGCGCCAGCAGACGGTTGACCAGCTGCTCCTTCGACATCTCAAGGGAGAAGATCGCGACGCGCCTTTTCTCGCGAAATGCCATGTATGCGCCGATGTTCAGGACAAACGCCGTCTTTCCCATGGAAGGTCTTGCCGCCACCAGGATCAGATCCGAGGGCTGGAAGCCGCTGGTCTTGAAGTCCAGATCGTGGAAGCCTGTAGCCAGGCCGGTGATCGAGCTGTTCTGGCTGCTCGCCGCGGAGATGCGGTCCAGCGCGTCCATCACGATATCCGCAATGGGGGTCAGCTCCCTCCCCTGCCGCTTCGTCAGCAGCTGGAAGACCTGCTTCTCCATCCGGTCACTCAGATCCTCTGTCTTCTCCCGGTCGGCGTAACACGCGGAAGTCAGCTCCTCCATGGTCCGGATCATTCTCCGAAGCTGTGCCTTTTCAGCCACGATCCTCGCGTAATGCTTCGCATTCGTCGAGACCGGCACCGACGCCACGAGCTCCGCCAGCGTCTGCGCGCTTGCCAGATCCTCCGGCGCATCCATCTCGCGCAGCCGGTTCTGGAGCGTCACCTCGTCTACCGCGCGGCCGGCAGCGTCCAGATCCACGATCGCACGAAACAAAAGCGCGTATGGTCTGTGGAAAAAATCTTCCTCCGTAAGAATGGAGGAAGAGGCTGCGATCGCCTCCGGATCGATCATCATCGATCCGATGACAGACTGCTCAGCCTCCTGACTATGCGGCGGAATACGCCGGATCTCATTGATATTCTCATCCATTCCGTTACAGCTTCTCCACCTTCACGCTCAGCTGCGCCTTCACCTGCGGATGCAGCTTCACAAGAACCGACATCGTTCCGATCGTTTTGATCGGATTCTCCACGACAATCTTCCTCTTATCCAGCTCGATGCCAAGCTGCTCCTTCGCGGCCTCCGCGATCTCCTTGCCCGAGATCGAACCGAACAGCTTATCGCCCTCGCCGGTCTTGGCCTTCACGACGACGCTGCTCTGATCGAGCCTCTCCTTCAGCGCCCTGGCAGCCTCCAGGTTCTCCTCGGCGACCTTCTCATCATTCGCCTTCTTCAGCTTCAGGTCATTGATCGTCTTTCCGGTCGCCTCGACAGCCAGCTTCCTGCGGATCAGCACATTGCGCGCGTAGGCATCCGCAGCCTCCACCATGTCGCCCTTTTTGCCGACCTTATTGACATCCTGCAACAGAATTACCTTCATATCTCTCCCGCCTCCGTCATGGTAGTAAGTATTTCCTTGATACGCAGCACCGCTTCGCCGCAGGTCACATCCTGCAGCTGGGCGCCGGCGATGTTCATATGTCCGCCTCCGCCGAGCCTCTCCATGATCACCTGCACATTCACCTCGTCGATCGCCCTTGCGGAGATGAATACCTTCCCGCTGTAATTGGTCACGACAAATGACGCAGTGACGCCGATAATATCGAGAAGCTCATTGGCCGCCTGCGCTCCAACCACATTCGGGCTGACCAGTCCCTCGCTCGGAAGAATCGAGATGGCAAAGCGTCCCATGAAGTACTCCGCGTGCCTGACCGCTTCCGCCCTTGCCTTGTAGCTGTCCATGTCCTCCCGAAGCGCCTTGCGCACCCGGGTGACGTCCGCCCCCATGCGCCTCAGGTAGGCTGCCGCCTCAAATGTCCTTGCGCTGGTCTTTGCCACGAAGCCGTTTGTGTCGATGATGATGCCTGCGTACAGACAGTCTGCCTCCAGGCTCTTCAGGCGCACATTTTCCTCAAAATACTGCAGGATCTCCGCCACCATCTCGCAGGCGGACGAAGCGCCCGGCTCTATGTAGGACAGCGCGGCGTTCTGGATCTGTTCCGTTGACTGCCGGTGATGATCCAGCACGACGATGGTCTTTGTCTTCGAGAGCAGCTCCTCACATTCCACCATCGTCCTGCGGGCAGTGTCCACAACAACCACTGCCGTGTTGCCGTCACAGATTTCGACCGCCTTTTCGTGGGAAATGAAGATCTCCTCCTCGTAGTCGCGGCTCTCCCGAAGCATCGTCAGCCAGTTCCGGATCGGCAGAGAATCCTCCCCGAGAACAATGTAAACCTGCTTGCCCAGCGTTTTCGCCGCCCGGTAGATGCCCACCGCTGCGCCCAGAGAATCCATGTCCGTGATCTTGTGCCCCATCGTGAGCACGCGGTCTTTCGATTCCATGATCTCGCGCATGGCCTGCGCCTTGACGCGGGCCTTGACTCTGGTATGGCGCTCCCCGCTCTGGGACTTGCCGCCGAAGAACTTCATCTGGCCATCCCGGTTCAGCACCGCCTGGTCTCCGCCGCGCCCCAGGGCCATCTCCATCGCCGTCCGGGCGTATTCATAATTCTGGTTATAGTCGTCGCCGCCCACGCCGACGCCGATGCTGATCGTCATGACGATCTCGTTGCCGATATTGACGGTCTTGACTTCCTCGAGCAGGGAGAAATGATCTTCCTCCAGTCCCGAGAGGCTCTTCTGGTTCATGATCAGAAGGTACTTGTCCTTCTCCAGCTTCTTGCTCAGCGCCTGATGCGCAAGACTGTACTTGTTGATCTCCCTGTCGATCAGGACATTCATCAGAGAGGAATGCACCTCATCTATGTTGTCCATCGCTTCTTCGTAGTTATCCAGATAAACCAGCGCTACGACGGCCTTCTCCTCGCGCATCTCCCTGCGCAGGGCGGTCAGCTCCGTCTCGTCGATCAGGTAGATCATGTAGAGCCAGTTCTCCTTCTCCGGCTCCCGAAGCCTGTAATCCGGATCCTGACGTCTGTGATCCGGATCCCAATCCTCCTGATCCGGATCGGACGCCTGCCCGGAAAGAAGATTGCCGTCCACTACCTTCTCCAGTGCGATCTTCTGTATATGAGCCCGCAGATGCGTCCCTTCGTGTTCCAGGCTGATATCCTTTGTCTCGGAATTCACGGGGAATACGGGCTTCGTCAGATAAGGAAAGATCGTATCGATCGGCTTATGATAATGCTCTGACAAACCTGTCAGGGCGAGAAGGCGGTCATTCATCCATTGGATCCTGCCTTCCCTGTCCACGATTCCGGCCGGAATCTCCAGCTCCCGCAGAACCTGGGCCTGGACATCTCCGAACCGGCCCGCGAACCGGATCATCGCCTGCATGATCCGGGGCCTGTAGTACAGATAGATCAGAAGGATGACGAGATAATAGCAGCAGCTGAAGATCACACTGATCAGACCTGCCCGGCGGTCAACAAAAAACAGACCTGCCGACAGGCCAAACAGAGTCAGCCCCAGATAAACATTCCAGCTCCAGTGCATCCTCAAATATCTGCCGTATTGCACTCCGGACCCAGGCTTCATACCTCTCCCTCAGAAACAGTCAGGAATCATAGATGGATTCCCTGGAGCTGTACCGGAAGCACTTCGTCAGATGACTATGGAGCTGTTCAGAAAGAACGAATTGCCAGCAGAATGAAAAGTTGTTCTGAAACAGATCCTATGCTGATCCGGTACAGATCCCTGTACAGATGACGCAGGCAAACAGGACGCTCACGGTCTGTGGCGGCGGAATCCTGCTCCGTACTGCATGCTCAGCACTTAACGCTCAATACTTCATGCTCCGTACTTGACGCTCAGTACTTAACACGCAGTACTTAACGCTCAGTACTTAAATACCGCCACGCCATAGGGCGGCAGGTCAAACGCGAAGGAGTACGGTTTCCCGTCGCACTCGCTCTCAACCGCCTTATACTTCTGCGGATGCTCGGTGCCATGTCCGCCGAAGCGCATGTCGTCGCCGTCCAGAACCAGCGTGTAGGTGCATTTCTTCGTGCAGCCGACCCGGTAATCCGGACGCGCCATCGGCGTGAAGTTGATCACAAAGAGCAGGTTGCTCTTTCCGTCCTGGCTGTGGCGCAGGAAGCTGTAGATGCTGCGGTCGGCGTCGTCGGCATTGATCCACTCGAAGCCCTCCGGAACACAGTCCGCGTCGTACAGCGCCGGGGTCTTCCTGTACAGCTGAAGCAGCTCGCGGACAAAGTCCTGCATCTGGCGGTGCTTCGGCTCCTCCAGCAGGTACCAGTCAAGCTCGCGGTCTTCGCACCACTCTCTCTCCTGCGCGAACTCCTGTCCCATGAACAGGAGCTTCTTTCCGGGATGCCCCAGCATGAACGCATAGCCGGCCCGCAGGTTCGCGAACTTGTCGTCATACAGGCCCGGCATCTTATTGATCATAGAGCATTTCAGATGAACCACCTCATCATGGGAGAGCACCAGGCAGTACTTCTCGGAGTAGGCGTAGGTCATCGCAAATGTCATGCGGTTGTGGTTGAACTTGCGGAAGTAGGGATCCAGCTTCATGTATTCAATGAAATCATGCATCCAGCCCATGTTCCACTTCATGGTAAAGCCCAGACCGTCATTCTCTGGAATATCGGTCACCTTCGGCCATGCG
>CAJOQO010000347.1 GCA_905236545.1 uncultured Lachnospiraceae bacterium | reverse complement strand
CTCGCCGTACGCTCTTCCCTGCGCGGACTGAACCGTCTCGCCGTGCGCTCTTTCCTGCGCGGGCCGAGCCGCCTCACCGTGCGCTCTTCCCTGTGCGGGCTGAGCCGCCTCACCGTGCGCTCTTTCCTGCGCGGGCTGAGCCGCCTCGCCGTGCGCTCTTTCCTGCGCAGGCCGAGCTGCCTCGCCGTGCGCTCTTTCCTGCGCAGGCTGAGCCGCCTCGCCGCTTTCTTTCCCGGCGGAATAACGATCCGGCCGCTTCCCTTCGCTGCTCTCCGCGCTCTTTTCCCCGAGAAGCGCCTGGATCAGATCCATCTTGCGCATGGATGACACGCCTTTGATCCCGCGCTCTTTCGCGCGTTCCCTGAGGTCAGCAACAGCAAGCTTTCCATATTCTTCTCTTGTCATATTACTTCCTTTATTCTAAATGAAACAATTCTGGCTGCGAGTGCAGATTCTGCACATAAGACCCTGGCAGCATCCTGCCGGGCAGCAGTGAAAACAGATCGATCAGGGCAGCCGCTCATTAATGACTGACTTCGGTTCAAGTCTGCGGCTGCTTCCGGGCTTCAGTATAACACATGTATTGCAAAAAGGTCAAAACTATTGTAAGGTCGGATGCGTATCCATCAACCCTTTTCCAGGGAAGGAGTGAATCCTGTTGTCTTCCGATACCATACTGCAGATCGCGGGGCTGGTCCTGCTTCTGGCGCTCTCCGCATTTTTCTCATCAGCGGAAACCGCTCTCACTACTGTGAATCAGATACGGATTCTCAATCTGGCCGGGAACGGCGACAAACGCGCGAAAACTGCCCTGAAGGTCCTGAACGACAGAAGCAAGATGCTCAGCTGTATCCTGATCGGAAACAATCTCGTAAACATCTTTGCGTCCTCCCTTGTCACCACACTGACGATCCGTATTGCGGGCTCCGCGATGGTCGGATCCATGACCGGTCTGCTTACCCTGTTTATCCTCATCTTCGGTGAGATCACACCGAAGAACGCCGCTACTGTGTCTTCCGAACGGCTGACTCTGCGCTACGCGCGGGTCATTTATTGCCTTATGGTGCTGTTCACGCCTCTGATTTTTCTGGTAAATCTTCTCGCGCGCGCCGTCATGACACTGCTGCGCATCCCGAAGGATGGAGGGGACAGCACCATAACCGAGGACGAGATCCGTACCATGGTCAATGTCAGCCATGAGGATGGGGAGACAACCAGCGGAGAAAAGGAGATGATCAACAATATCTATGATTTCTCTGACACCTGCGCGAGGGATATCTGCGTTCCGCGCGCGGACATGGTATCCGTAAGCGCGGACGACGACTACGAAACAGTCGCCGATGTCTACCGGCGGAAGCATTTTACCAGGCTCCCCGTCTATGAGAAGGAGATTGATCATATCGTGGGAATCCTGAACATCAAAGACTTTTGCTTTGTGGAAGACAAGGAGCATTTTTCTCCGAAAGAACTGATGCACGAGCCTTACTATACCTTTGAGACAAAGAAGATTCCGGATCTTATGGTGGAAATGCGCGATCACAATTCTACTGTCACGATCGTTCTGGATGAATATGGCTCGGCTGTGGGAATGATCACCTTTGAAGATATGATCGAGGAGGTGGTCGGAGAGATCCGCGATGAATATGACGAGGATGAAAAGGATCTGATCCGCCGGATCTCCGACCGGCAGTACCTGGTAGAGGGAAGTGTCAAGCTGGATGACCTGAACGATGCCACGAATCTGGATCTTCACTCTGATGATTATGATTCGATCGGCGGATATCTCATCGAGCAGCTTGGGCACCTGGCCGTCCGGGGGGACAGGGTTACCACACCCGACTCGCTGATCCTGATCGCAGACAAGGTGAACCGGCACCGGATCCTGAAGGTAAGGATCATCCTTCCGGAGAATCCTCAATCTTCAGATCATCTCCGGCAACCCGAAGAAGATTCCTGATGTCTTCAGCCGGTATCTCAAGAAATGCGGATACTTCCCCGATCGACGGTTTATGCCCGAGCTCCTCTTCCAGGGACCGGACCGTATCGGCAAGCGCATTCATCCTGTTTACGACCCGTGTATCGGAATTCATCATCTCCTCGAGGTTCCGGACGCTTTTCTCAAGATAGGACGTCACATAGTTGAGAAGCTTCGCGCGGTACGCGGCAAGCGACGTTTCCTTCTCCAGAGCGGATACGCCCATCACGAGGCCTGTGTTCGCCTCCTGTACAAGATCCTCCGCTTCCACCCTGTATGGTTTCCGGTATCTCTTTGCGTCCCCGCGCCCTGTGGCTGCCTTTCCGTCCCCGGTATCAGCGCGTTCATACTCCGACGCAAGGTCGCAGACCGTGGGCAGATAACGTTCGATCAGCGCATGCGCTGCCTCCCTGTCACCTTCCGCCGCCCGCCCGAAGAGCTGATATTCCGTCTCCTCGTCAAGAGGAGTAAGCCGGTCCAGCTCCTCCAGGTATAGCTCCAGCGATCTTTTCCGCACATCCCGGGAAGCGCTCTCCTCCTCCAGATCCGGATCATAGATCTCAATCGACATCTCATCCAGGTAGTGATAGATCAGCTGAAGATGCTCCGCAAGGAGGTGCTCCCCTTCCATCGCGCTCTGAATCTGCTGTACGCTCAGGCGCATCCCGCTGCGCCGCCCCAGGGCGCACAGCTCTTCCAGCTTCTGTCTGAATCTCAGCGTAACATCTGCCATAAGATCAATAATCCTGTGATTCCATATACTTCATATACCTGACGACCATCAGCGCGATCTTCAGCGTAATCGCGTCTTCAAACACTCTCAGGTCAAGTCCGGTCTGTTTCTGAAGTTTATCAAGGCGGTAAACCAGTGTGTTGCGGTGGATATAGAGCTGCCGGCTCGTCTCCGAAACATTCAGGCTGTTCTCAAAAAACTTGTTGATCGTCGTGAGCGTCTCCTCATCAAAGTCATCCGGGCTCTTTCCCTCGAACACCTCCTTGATGAACATCTTGCACAGCGGAATCGGCAGCT
>CAJOQO010000346.1 GCA_905236545.1 uncultured Lachnospiraceae bacterium | reverse complement strand
GCACTCATGTAGGGGCGCGCCAACACCCTTTCCCTCCACCGCAAGCAAGCTTGCGTGGAGGTCAGGCTTTTGGCGCTGTAATCATAGTATAGCACCAAGTATGTTGACTTGTCAGAAAGTTGCGAAAAATATGCGGAAAAAAGTCAATTTAGCCATACTGGCCGCGGTGGACGCGGGAAAAACGACACTCTCGGAGAGCCTGCTCTATCTGACCGGCGCGATTCGCAGGGCGGGGCGGGTGGATCACGGCGATGCCTTTCTGGATACCCATGAACTGGAGAAACGGCGTGGAATCACGATCTTTTCGAAGATGGCAAGGACGGAGACGGGCGACGTACAGCTGACTTTGCTGGATACGCCGGGACATGTCGACTTTACCGCCGAAACCGAGCGTACGCTGATGGTCGCGGACATGGCGCTCCTTCTGATCAGTGCGCCGGACGGCGTCACCGGGCATACCCTGGAGCTTTGGAATCTGCTCCGGCGCTACGCTCTGCCCGTGATCGTCTTTGTCAACAAGATGGATCAGGCAGGAACCGACGCGCACGCAGTACTGCAGAACCTCCGGGAGAATCTGGATGAATCCTGCATCCGTTTTGACGCCTGGAAGAGGCCGGGCGCGGAGGAGGAGAGAGAGGAACTGTTCGACGAAGCTGCGATGTGCGATGAAGACGCGATGAATGAATTCGTCGGGACAGGGAGCATCGGGGATGAGCGGATCGCGGCCATGGTAAGCAGGCGGGAACTGTTTCCCTGCTTTTTCGGATCCGCACTGAAGATGGAGGGTGTCAGGGAACTGCTGGAGGCGCTGCCGTTTTTTGCCGGAGACAGGAGCTTTCCGCAGGAGTTCGGGGCGCGCGTCTACAAGATCTCGAGGGATGAGAAAGGCAGCAGGCTTACCTGGATGAAGATCACGGGCGGAGAGATCAGGGTTCGCGGCCAGATCACGGAGGAAGAGAAGATCACGCAGATCCGGTTTTATTCCGGGGAAAAATTCGCTGCAGCTGATTCGGCTGCAGCCGGAGAGATTGTGGCTGTGTGCGGACTGGCTTCTTCCTTCTGCGGACAGACCTTCGGAAGCTGTCCTCCCGGCGCGGAGATGGCAACGCAGTGCGTTCTCTCTTATGACCTGATCTGGCCGGACTCCATCGACAGGCTGCAGATGTTCGGCAAGCTGAAGGAGCTGTCGGAGGAGATCCCGGAGATCGATCCTTCCCTCGGGGAAAAGGAGGAGACGATCCGTATCCGGGTGATGGGCGAGGTACAGACCCAGATCCTGCAGTCACTCGTACAGGAAAGATATGGCGCCGCAATTGCATTTGGCGAAGGAAGGGTCGTATACAGAGAAACGATCGCCTCCTGCGCGGAGGGCGTCGGGCATTTTGAACCGCTGCGCCATTACGCGGAGGTACACCTGTACCTGGAGCCGGGGGAGAAGGGAAGCGGCATGGTGTATGAGACCAGCTGCCCGACGGATCTGCTTGCCGGGCACTGGCAGCGTCAGATCCTGAACATGCTGCGCGTGCACCGCCAGGCGGGCGTTCTGACGGGAAGCGAGCTGACCGACGTGAAGGTCACGCTGGTTGCGGGCAGGGCGCATCTGAAGCATACCGTAGGAGGGGACTTCCGGCAGGCCGGCCGCAGGGCGCTCCGCCAGGGTCTTATGAAATGTGAGAGCGTGCTTCTGGAGCCTTACTATGATTTCGAACTCAGTATCCCGTCCCAGCTGATCGGAAGAGCGCTCATGGATATCGGGAACTTCTCGGGCCATGCTGACGCTCCTGAAATCGAAGGGGAGTTTGCCCGGCTGACGGGATACGCGCCTGTTTCCTGCATGCGCAACTACCAGGCGGATGTGCGGGCTTATTCCGCGGGAAGAGGCGCCCTGAATCTGAAGATCCGCGGGTACGGGCCCTGCCATAACGCCGAAGAGGTTATCCTGGAGACCGGCTATGATCCTGCGCAGGACCTCGCCAATCCCACGTGGTCCGTCTTCTGTGCGCACGGGGCCGGATACGAGGTTCCCTGGCAGGAGGTGGACGGGGCGGCGCATCTGCCGTTGATGAGTGACCGGTCCGGGGAGGGGATGCAGTGGAATTACAGGGATCCGCAGGCGCAGATGCCTTCCCCGGCAGGGCAGGGGGAAGCGGATGGCTGGGAAAGAGGATACGAATCCTACCGCGCGCATGAAGCGGCCACTGAGGAGCTGAAGCAGATCTTTGAGCGTACCTATGGAAAGATCGAACGGAAGGATCTTGGCGGAGCGAAGCAGAATGTTTTCGGCGGAGGGCGGCACGGGCCTGCAGGTCTCCATAAGCCGCGGAAGGTTCCTCGCAGAGAGCCGGTTCTGCTTGTCGACGGATACAATATGATCTTTGCCTGGGATGAGCTGCGGGAACTGGCGAAGCGGGACATGAACGCCGCCCGTACCCGTCTCGCGGAGATCCTCAGCAATTATCAGGGATACCGGAAGATACCGGTGATTCTGGTATTTGACGCGTACAGGGTGCCCGGGCAGACCGGGAATACGGAATGCTACCATGATGTCCGTATCGTCTACACGAAAGAGGCGGAGACGGCAGACCGTTATATCGAAAAGGCGGTGCACCGGATGGCGCAGGAGTCTGATATCACCGTTGCAACCAGCGACGGCGCCGAGCAGGCGATCATCTGGGGTGCAGGAGCGCGGAGAATGTCCGCGGCGGAGCTTGAGAAGGAGATCCAAAGAACGGGCGCGGAGATTCGGGAAGAATACCTGAACCGGGATCCGGGGGGACGGAACCGGCCGTTTGCCCGGCTGCTGGGCAAGGACGATCCGTCGTCATGAACCTGACTGGTCCTGACGTGCGCTCCGGCCTGTGTCTGTCAGAAAAGGAGATCAGGGTGTGACTTGTAACATACAAAGACTCAGATCGGCCGTGAATCGTAACCATGCCTTTCCACAAATGAGACATCGTGGTAAGATGGAACCGTATCCAGACAGAGAGTGTAGGAAGGACGAATCATGAAACTGATCGGAACGCTGCAGGAGGGAGATCATGTTGGAGACGTATATCTGTGTAAGATACGCCAGCAGGCTACCTCGAAGGCAGGGAAAGAATATGAGAACGTAACGCTGCAGGACCGGAGCGGCTCGATTGACTGTAAGATCTGGGAGCCGAATTCCACGGGAATCGAAGAATTCGCACCGTATGACTATATCTATGTTGTCGGCGAGGTGACGACCTTTCAGAATAACCTGCAGCTGAATATCAAGCGCGTACGGATCGCCAGGCCGGGTGAATACCGTCCCGAGGACTATCTGCCGGTCAGTGAGAATGACACAGCCACGATGTATGGAGAGCTGAAGGAGATTCTGAGCGGCGTAAAGAACCAGTGGCTCAGGGCCCTGATCGATAAGTATTTCAACGATCCTGCGTTTGAGGAGGCGTTTTGCAGGCACTCCGCGGCAAAGACGGTTCATCACAGCTTTGTCGGAGGCCTGTGTGAGCATACGCTGGGTGTGGTGAAGATGTGCGAGTTTTTCTGCGCGTCTTATCCGTACCTGAACCATGACCTTCTCATCACGGCAGCCGCATTTCATGATGTCGGAAAGCTGAAGGAAATCTCTAATTTTCCGGCCAATGACTACACCGATGACGGACAGCTGCTCGGGCATATCGTGATGGGAAGCGAGCTGATCGGATCGGCCTGCAGAAGGATCCCCGGTTTTCCGCATCGCCTGCTGAGTGAGCTGCAGCACTGCATCCTCGCCCATCACGGCGAGTATGAGTACGGAAGTCCGAAGAGGCCGTCTCTGGCGGAGGCGATGGCCCTGAATCTCGCGGATAATGCGGATGCGAAGCTTGAGACCATGAAGGAGATTCTCGCGGCCGCCAAAAACCGCGGGTCGGATGAATGGCTGGGATTCAACCGCCTGATGGAATCTAACCTGCGTAAGACCGGAGAATGGTAACACGGAAAGCATCCATGATACCGCAGGGAAAGCTGCGGAGGATTAAGAGGGAAGCACAGGTGCAGAAGAATGAGATCACGCAGCTGCTGATAGAAGATATGTCCTCTGAAGGATTCGGAGTAGGCCATGCCGGAGGCATGGCCGTCTTTGTGAAGGACGCTGTGGCAGGAGACCTGGTACGGGCCAGGATCGTGAAGGTGAAGAAACACTATGCTTATGCCAGGCTGGAGGAACTCCTCTCCCCCGGTGCTGACCGGGTGGAGCCCCGATGCCCCTGCGCACGAAGCTGCGGAGGCTGCCAGATCCAGGAGCTGAGCTATTCTGCCCAGCTTCGCCTCAAGGAGCGCAAAGTTCGTGAGAACCTGATCCGGATCGGAGGGCTTAAGCTGGATCCCGGAGAAGATTCCGACGGAACCATGCGCTGTGAGGAAGCAGTCTTTCAGCCCATCATAGGGATGGAGGATCCATGGCACTACCGGAACAAGGCGCAGTTTCCGGTCGGAGCAGACAGGGACGGCAGAATAACAGCCGGATTCTATGCGGGACGCACGCATACAATTATCGACAATCATCGATGTGTAATCGGAATCGAGGAGAATCAGGCTGTCATCGAGACGGTTATCTCCTGGATGGAGCAGTGCGGCGTCCGCCCCTACAGCGAGTCCGGCGGCGATGGGACGATCCGGCACGTGATGACACGCGCGGGCTTTGCGACCGGTGAGCTGATGGTAGTCATTGTGGCGGCCGCCCGGGAACTGAAGGAGGAACAGAAGCTGGTTTCGATGCTGCTGGCGGCTCTGCCGGACCATGCACCTTCCGACAGGAGCAGGCCGTGCCGGGGATCGGATACAGGGAAGAATAAGAGATTTCGGATCACAGGCATCATCCTGAATACGAATCCGGAAAAAACGAATGTCATTCTGGGCCGGGAGATGCGTGTGCTGTACGGGCATGATTATATAGAAGACCGGATCGGGAACCTGACTTACCGGATCGCGCCGGGAGCATTTTACCAGGTTAATCCGGTGCAGACCGCGGTGCTGTATCAGACTGCGCTGGACTATGCAGGACTGACCGGAAAAGAGACCGTATGGGATCTGTACTGTGGAACGGGAACAATCTCCCTGTTTCTCGCGCAGCGGGCGAAACGTGTCATAGGTGTTGAGGTGATTCCCGAGGCGGTAAGAAATGCGCGGCAGAATGCAGAATTGAATCACATCGATAATTGCGAATTCATTGCAGGAAAAGCAGAAGATCTGGCGGCAGATCTTCCCGGAGCAGATGTTATTGTAGTCGATCCGCCCCGGAAAGGACTTGACCGGGTAGTGATTGATGTCATTCTGCGTGCCTGCCCGGTCAGAATCGTCTATGTAAGCTGTGACAGCGCGACGCTTGCACGGGACCTGGCCCTGCTGACACAAGGAGGGTATCGGATAAGAAAGGTACAGCCTGTCGATCAGTTCTGCCACAGCGTACACGTCGAGACGGTAGTATTGATGTCAAAGGTCAAAGAATAATAGCCGTGAAAGCCCAGTAATACTGCGGCTTTCGG
>CAJOQO010000345.1 GCA_905236545.1 uncultured Lachnospiraceae bacterium | reverse complement strand
GAGGGTGGGTTGCTCATACGAACCTTGATTCTGTGCTTCGATAAATCGAGCACAGAATCAAGAACCGCATGGCAACCGCACAGGTAGCAAATTTTTTCAAATATCCTGTAACAAATCGGCTCTTTCTCCGTCTAATCCATGAAAGCGAACAGAAAGGAGGGGTAAAGACAGTGACACAGGAGACATACGCGCAGATGTATGAAGCCTGTTATATGCGGGTCTTCTCTTACGCCATGACCTTATCGGGAGACCGGTCTTCTGCCGAGGAAATCACGCAGGAAACGTTTTACCGGGCTTTTTCGAAACAGCGTGAATTCCGCGGAGAGTCCGATGAGGTGACCTGGCTCTGCGCGATTGCGAAAAATCTGTTCGCGGATCAGAAACGCAGGGAGGCAAGATTCGGAGACATTCCGGAAGAAATGCCGGATCCCGGGAAAAGCGTCGAGCGGACAGCGGTGGAAAAAGACTCGTCTTTTCGGATCCACCTGGCGCTGCACAGTCTCGGGGAACCCTTCCGGGAAGTGTTCGAGCTGCGGGTCTTCGGGGAGCTGAGCTTCTCCGAGATTGGGAAAATCTTCGGCAAAACCGAAAACTGGGCAAGAGTTACCTGCCACCGCGCGAGAATCAGATTACAGGAAAGGATGGATCAATCGTGAATAAGACTTGTGAAATAATGCACGACCTGCTTCCGCTCTACGCTGACGACGTATGCAGCGATGCAAGCCGCGAGCTGGTCGAAGAGCATCTGAAAGGATGCCCCGACTGCAGCGAATACTTAAAGAAGCTGAGAGAAAATGAAATTGTGACCGACCTCATCGAGGAAAAGGACATGGTGCTCCGATACGGCGAAAAGCGCCTGAAGCGCCGCACCACCGCGGTCGGCTCCGGAATCGCCGGGCTTTTCATGATCCCGGTTCTCGTGTGCCTCATTATCAACCTCTCCTCCGGAAGAGCGCTCGGATGGTTCTTTATCGTTCTGGCCTCGCTCGCCGTAGCGGCCTCACTGATCCTCGTGCCTCTGATGATGCCGGAAGACAAGCTGTTCTGGACCTTCTGCGCTTTCACCTGCAGCCTGATGGTTCTTCTCGGCGTAACCTGCCTCTATTCTCACGGGAACTGGTTCTTTATCGCCTCAAGTTCCGTACTGTTTGGTCTTGCCGTCGTCTTCCTCCCCTTCCTGGTGAGAGCCAGGCCGGTAAGAAAGCTCCTCGGAAGCAGCAACCGGGTTCTGATCGTGCTCGGCATAGACGCCATATTATTCGTAAATATGCTGAATATGATTTCCTTCAAAGGCAGGATCACCTACTCCAGTGTGGTCTACACGATCGGCGTCCTTGCGGGAATCGTGTTCGTTGTATCGCAGATCAGGAGGAACGGCAGGATGAAATGATGCCGCGTCAGCATGATTTCCGCACGTCGTCCAGATACAGGATGACGTTGTTGCTCTGAAATGCATTGAAGTAACGGACCTCTTTTGCCAGTCCGAGAACCAGACGGATCCCGACGTATTCTCCGGATTCGTCTTTCATATGAAGCTCCCGCCACTGGAGAGGGTCGAAGGCCTCGCACAGATCACGGAAGGTCAGCGTAATCTTTTCACCGTTGATGGCAAGACGGTAGTCCAGACCGTACGGCCCGAACCTTCTCCGCCTTGCCGAGGTGTTTGGAGCACACAACCTGGTTGCCGGTCGAGATAAAGCCTGCGATGAGAAGCAGCACGCTGACGAACGGACCGAGCAGGGAAATCGAGGAATAGGCATCTTCTCCGAGAACCCGGCTGGTGATCATTCCGTCGATGATGTTGGAGATGACTCCCGCAAATCCGGTCAGAATCATGGCAACCGTCGTGTATAAAAACATACTGGGGATCAACCCGTTTTTTTGGATCCAGGCAGCCCCGCCGCCGAAAGAATTGTCCGTTTTCATCCTCTTTGATCACCTCTTTGCTACAGGAAAGAAATATTGTTCTGAAACAAATCCTTCTGTCATTCGGTGTCATTCCCCGTCAGCTGAAGCTCCCGGGCATGTGCTTTCATCCCTTCAATGACAATCGCCGAGACATCCCTGATATCCATCCCCAGCATCTCACACCCCTTCAGGATCAGAGGGCGGTCGCACTTTGCGGCGAACCTCTTATCTTTCCACTTCTTCATGAAGCTCTTCACTTCCATGTCCGTGATGCCGTTCGGACGCATCCTTGCAGCAGCCTGGACGATTCCGGTCAGTTCATCCACCGTAAAGAGGCTTTTTTCCAGATTTGTGACGGGCTCCACGTCCGTGCAGATCCCATATCCATGAGAAAGAATCGCGCGGATATCCTCCTCCGGAACTCCCAGCGCGCGAAGCGGCTCCTCTGTGTGCGCCAGGTGTTCTTCCGGATACTTCTCATAATCATAATCGTGAAGCCATCCTACAGCCTCCCAATGCTCCTGGTCCTCACCAAAATGCTCTGCCATCGCGCCCATCGCCGCGGATACATTTGCCGCATGCAGGATCAGATGCTCCTCTGTAACCATCTGCGCGTTGATTTCCTTTGCTTTTTCCAATGTCAGCCTTTCCATTTTTCTTCCCTTCCACCTCAGGTTCTGTTTCCGAATCACTTTTTCATTCTGCCGGTCTGCTTTTCCGATTGCTTCGTCAGGCAGCATAATGATACGCCGGATTCAGCACAGCCACTGCCGGACTTTTATGATTATACAATACTCCGGCCGCTCCTGTCATGGGTTCGCATGCTTCAATGGGAAACAGCGCACAATAAATGCTACAGTGTTACAGTACCCAAAATCGATTATGAACGGTTCCGCGCTTCGCGCTCCCACAATCATGCTATAATACAGTCATCACCTTACATGGCAATCGTGCAGACAGAGATTCCGGTCACAGGGAGGCAATATCTATGAAAGCTCTGATCCTGCTGGTCTATCCCGCCCTCTGGCTGGGAGCTGTTTTCTTCCGTGCCCGGATCGCGAAGCATGATGAAGGCAGTTCCTCTTTCCTGCTCCAGGATCAGACCCGGATGATACAGGCATTCGCATGCATCGGGGTCGTCCTCCATCATCTCACGCAGCAGATCACCTCCTACGGCGTCTTCAACAAGGGGCCTGTTACCGTGCTCAACGATATGGGGTTCCTGTTTACCGCACTTTTTTTCTTCTTTTCAGGGTACGGTCTGATCACCAGCCTGCAGACGAAGCCTGACTATCTGAAAACCTTCCTGTACAGAAGGCTCCCCTCCGTCCTGATTCCGTTCTGGGCGGTCAATGTTCTCGGCGTCCTGCTCAATACGGCCGGATACGGGGCGCACAGAACCGCAGCGCAGATCCTGTCCGAAATCTTTGGGATCACACTGGTCAACAGCAACGGCTGGTTCATTGTCGAAATTGTGATCCTCTACCTTCTCTTCTGGCTGATCTTCCGGCTGATCCCAAACAGGGACGCCGCCCTCGCGCTGCTGTGTATCGCAGCCCTCCTTCTCATCCGGTACAGCTTCTTCCAGGGACACGATGTTCCGGGAAACAAGGTGCACTGGTTCCGCGGCGAGTGGTGGTTCAATTCCACAATCGCCTTTCCCGCCGGGCTTCTGACTGCCCGTTTCCAAAAACGCCTGGCCGGATATTCCCGCAGGCATCTGATCCCCCTGCTGCTTTTGTTTCTGGTCCTGTCCGCTGTCACATTTTTCATCTCCGTCCGGTGTGTAAACCGGTATGGTTACTACACGGATCCCGCATCCTCCCATGCCGTCCGGAACGCGGCCGTCACACTGGCCTCCCAGATGACGGCATGCTGCACATTTATCGGATTCGTTGTACTGCTCAACCAGAAAGTAATCCTGAACAGTCCCATCATGCGCTATGTCGCCGGAATCAGCAGGGAGCTCTTCCTGATCCACGGTTATTTTGTGAACAGAGTCTTTGCCCAGGTGAGGATGAAGGACTTCACCCGGTTTGCGGCAGTTCTCGTCTGCAGCTTTGCCTGCACTGCTCTCCTGTCACCCGGGATCCGGTACCTGACTGCCCTGACCGTCAAAGGCCTGTCCGCCCTTGCCGCAGATCTCGCAGCTTCCAGAGCGCGAAGGGTAAGAATTGCACGGGAGATGGGGAAGGCGCCCCGCCCGCGCAGGACGATCCGCCTGAAGGCGCTCCTCCCGGCAGCGGTAATCTGCCTCCTTGCCGCGGGGATCCTGGTTCCGGCCGGGAAGGATCTCCTCGCACGGAAAGAATTCCGGGAGGAATGGGAATCGGTCAGGCAGGCGAAGGTCGGAAGCGAGATCCTGTGGGGCCGTTACAAAACAGATCCCTCCGGTCTGGGCAGGCAGCGGCTCCGGTGGACCGTGATCGCAAGGGACGGGGAGAAGGTGTGCCTGACAACCCTGGAAGGAATCGACGCAGGCTGTTACTTCCAGAAGCACCGGAGCATATCCTGGGAAGAATCGGATGTCAGGAAGATGCTTAATTCAGAGGCATTCCTCAGCACATTCAGCAAATATGAAAAGCAGAAGCTGATCCCGGTGGAGGAAGACTTTGTGACGCTTCTCACCGTGAAGCAGGTGATGGAGGCATTTCCTTCCCCGGCGGAACGCGTCCTTTCGGTCACGCCGGAGGCGGTCCGCAGGGGAGCCAACGCGGATCCCGTCACGCATCATAAAAGCTGGTACAGGAAGGGATACTGTTATTCCTGGTGGTGGCTCAGAGGAGAAAAGGGCGAAAGAAATGTCACCGTCCCCATCGTGGATCAGGAAGGAAATGTGGTGACGGACCGTAAGGCGGTCAACAAGCCTGACGGAGCAATCCGGCCCGTTCTGTGGATCGATGCTTCATGATGGCCGTTCCGGCCCGGGGCTGCCGGAATGAACCGGGTTCTGTCTTTTCATTCCAAGGATCAGCTCCGCTGTCCGGTCTTGCTGCTCCTTTGCCGAAATGGACGCTTCCCCATCTCCGTTCTGTTTTCCGTAGCTGCCGAACTGCGCGTGGTTTCCGCCCGCTATCACATAGTGTCCGCAGTTTTCCGGCAAGCAGCGCTCATACTCCTGCATCCTTGTTCTGTTGAGAACGCCGTCTTCCGAACCATAGATGGAAATCACAGAAAGATCTTCCTTCAGGTCTTTTGTCGAATAGGCGCCAAGCAGAACGACTCCTGCCAGTTTCTCAGGATTCCCTGCAGCATAATTCGCTGCCATGGCGCCTCCAAGCGAATGGCCTCCTATGTACCAGGAATCGTAATCATGCTGCCGTATCACCTGACCGGCCTTGTTTACTCCAAAAACAGCGAGACGGAACGGCATGCTGACAAGGCAGGCATCCATGCCCTGCTCTGCGATGCGATGCAGCAATGGTGCATATGCGGTCTCTTCCACCTTGGCTCCCGGATAGAAGATGAATGCCTCCTTTTCGGATGGTCCGTCGAACAGCCAGCCATATCCGGTCTGTGTTACCTGAACGGTTTCATCGGACTCAAGCGCAGCCAGCGCAGAGGCATCTGCGTGGTAATATATGCCTGTATAGAGCAGAAACGCAAAGCACAGCAGTGACAGCAGAAGCAGTATGCCCAAAATGATAATCCGGAGTCGTTTCTTCATTCTTTGTATTACCCGTTTCTTCAAGCACCGGCTCTCCCTGATCTCCATGCCCCGGCCTGCGGATGCTGTAATGTATGCCCCGGCCTGCGGATGCTGTAACCTTTGCCCCGGCCTGCGGATGCTGTAATATATGCTCCGGCCTGCGGATGTCTTCCCCATCGCAAACCTGTAGCCCACTCCGGCTGAGCTCTTTGCCGACTGCGATCGGGCGTCCGGGGTATTCAGCGGACGAT
>CAJOQO010000344.1 GCA_905236545.1 uncultured Lachnospiraceae bacterium | reverse complement strand
GCGTCAGGCTTGCCTGTAAGCGGCAGTACAAAGCTCAGATCATGGCCGCGAAGCGGGAACTTCCCCACAACCGGGAACAGAAGCTGCGAAGCAGCGGCGGATGCGCGGCAGCGCAGACGGTTCACGGTCTGTGGGGAAGCATCGGAGCGTTTCACTTCAGCAGTTCAGGCATCGGATTCACGCCCATCACCAGGAAGATTCCGACGAGCGCCGCTACCGTCAGCGCATAGATCAGGCAGGGAATAATATTGGTCCGGATCAGCCGTCCCTCATTTCCATTGGTTCCTGTGGTTGCGCATACAGCGACGATGTTGTGCACACAGATCATGTTTCCGATCGCGCCGCCCATCGCCTGCAGTGCAACGATCAGAACCTGGGACATCCCCAGGATCGAGGCTGTCTCAAACTGAATCGATGAAAACAGGGTATTCGATACCGTGTTGGATCCCGACATAAACGCTCCCAGCACGCCGATCAGGGGTGCGGCAATGAAATATGCGCCGCTGAACAATGCAGCCATCGCTCCGGAAAGCGTATATAGCATGGAATCGTTCACCCCCGTTCCGGTATAACGGTACAGGTTGACCATGGCGACGCCAAACAGCAGCGCGATTGCTGCCCCTGAGATCTGCTTCAGGGTTTTCTTCAGCGCCTCTCCGGCATCCGCCCCGCGCATTCCATGGAAAAACACCGTGGCGAGCGCAACCGGAAGGAACGGGAAGATCCCGGGATTGTACAGAAACTTAAAGTCCCAGTTCACTCCCTCTGTCCCTAAAATATTGTGTACATGAAGGATCAGAGGATCTGCGTTCAGAACTGCTTTTATGCCAAATGCGTCTACGCGTGTCAGTACGAGCAGGATCCCGATGACTACATAAGGCATCCATGCCTTTACCGGGCTCAGTCCGGTGTCTTTCCCGGCATTCCTCTCAGCTCCTGCGTTTTTTCCTGTTTCATTTCCCGGTTCTTTGCCGGCGCCCTGCCCGGAACCAGCCGCACTGTTTCCCGGTGCGCCCCAGAATTCCTTCCCCCACGCCTCATATCCGTCAAAGGTCCATACGTGCTTTGGTACGAACCATCCTTTCCTGACCGCAAAGATCAGGATCGGAAGAGCGCCGATAAACGCAATCATGCTTGTCAGATCAGGCCCTGCAAAGAATCCCATCACCAGATAGATCGCGCCGACAACACATCCCGTAAACAGGCAGAAGGGCAATACTTCAAACGCATCCCGGAAGCTGTGCCTTTTTCCGAACACTTTGCACAGAACCATAACACCGATGAAGATAATCAATATGCCGCCGATGCAGTGAGGAATCACAACCCACCTGGTCAGCGCTCTTGTAAACCGGTCCGGATCTCCTCCCCTGGCGATGACGGCATCCCGGACTGTCGCGGAAGCGGTCAGAAGCGGAACGCCGACAGGCCCCGGTTCGACCGGCCAGGAATTATAGATCAGGCAGACAGTCGCTGCCGCAAGGGGCGGAAAGCCAAGACTGATCAGGATCGGCGCTGCAAGCGCCGCCGGAGTTCCGAATCCTGCCGTGCCCTCGATAAACCCGGCAAATACAAAGCCGACGAGAACGCACTGAAGTCTTGCATCTGTCGTTATATGGGAAAACACCCTGTTTATGGAAGCCATCGCGCCGGACATGCGAAGCACGTTCATCAGCAGGATCGCTCCAAAGATGATCAGGAGGATCTCCAAAGCGCTCAGAAAACCAAGAACCGTCTCGGATGAGATCTTCCGGATCCCCATTTTCCAGACCGTCCCGGCCAGGATCGCAGCGAACAGCCAGGACAAAGGCATCGCTCTCTTCGCGGGCCATGAAAACACTGTCATCAGAATCACACACAGCAGGATCGGACCTGCAGCAGCCAAAGTTAACATCTCAAATACCTTCTTTTCTCAGTCTTGTTCTCACTCTTTCTCAGCCGTATGCTCAGCCTTTCTGCCAGACCTGTTCCTTCGACCGTTTTCGGTCTTTCTGCAGATGACCTTCTTTCTATGCGGCAAGCTTTATCCTTACAGATCGTCCCAGAACAGTTCATCCAGCGTCCGGTCCAGTATCCTGCAGATCTTTACACACAGCCGGATGGTCGGATTGTAATCTCCCTTTTCGATCGCGCTGATCGTCTGCCGCGAGACACCGACAGCCTTCGCCAGTTCCTCCTGGGAAAGATCCTTCGCAGCGCGGGCACTTTTCAGCCGAAGATTCTTCATCGTGCACCCTCCTTTTCCGGTCTCAGATGTCGGATAAAAATGGCCTGTTTCTTCCTCAATATATCCTCCTCTTCCGGTCTCAGACGGCGGATCAGAGTCGTGACAAGAATCGTAGTGAACATCGGAATACACAAAAGAACGATCAGTCTCTCATCGCTGCAGGGACGCTTCAGATCCGAGAACAGCCCTTCCCGGATCAGCCGGACCAGAAAGATCAGGCACGCAGCCTCAATCGCGGCTATTATGATAAGGAACGCCAGGTTCCTGGATCCCGACCGGTTCATTCCGTAATAAGAATCATGCAGGATACTGTACCCGGCGATCACACTGCCGCTGATCATGATGCCAAGGAACACTGCATTGGAGGCTGTGAGAAACCTGACCTCAAACACCGTCTCCGCCACAAAGCAGGCCGCCCAGTAAAAGATGCCTGCGTAGAATCCATACCATGCGCCTCTCCCCCGGATCTCCAGCTGCATCTCATCATATTCGTTCCGGATCTTATTCTGCCGAAGCTTCTCATAGACAATCACGACAACTACAAACGCAACAGGGATCAATGTAAGCAGTGCAGAGCTCTTATTCATCGCTTCCTCCTTCCAAAACAAAATCATTTTCAGCTTGCTTATCGTGCGTACGGAATCCGTTCTCTTCCTGTTCATCATACTGCAATGATAGAATTATGTCAAATATATTTGTCATATTTCCATCAAAATATTCCGTTTCATTCCTGTTCCGTGCTCAGCTGTCCGCATGTTTCCTTCGAAGCAGACAGAATGGTGTCATAAGCCACACCCTGAATGCCATGCGGCAGCCACAGGTTCAGCACAAAACCGTTCCTCCATGAAAAAGGAACGGCTCAGCCGTTCCTCTCCCAGATAGCATTATTCAACTGTTTTATGATTTCTATCAGCTCTGACAAAACACGGAGTGTATCCGTACGGAATAAATCAGCGTTTCCCTGACAGTGATATCATTGCCGCCGCATATGCTCATCTCACACAGCTTCGTGTGATGGAGGCAAGATCCGGCGTGCCGCACATCTTCATGGTATCGGCAAGCTCATGTCCGAGTTTCTCCGTCAGAGCCTTCACGCCCTCCTGCCTGCCGCCATAGACAGCCGTAACATAAGGACGGGCGATCACAACGCCCTTCGCGCCAAGCGCAAGTGCTTTAAACACATCCACGCCGTCGCGGATGCCGCCATCTGCCAGAACCATCAGATCCTTTCCGACAGCATCGGCAATCTCCGGAAGCACCTCCGCGGTGGAAGGACACTGATCCAGCACTCTTCCGCCATGGTTGGACACAATGATGGCGGACGCCCCTGCTTCCAGTGCCTTTTTGGCTCCCTCCACAGTCATGATCCCTTTCACAATAAAAGGCTTCCCCGCATCCCTTATGACCTGCGCAAGCTCTTCCACGGTCTTGCTGCCGGCGGGCGGATCAAGGTTCTGCAGGAACGGAAGCCCCGCGGCGTCGATGTCCATTGCTACCGCCAGACTGCCTGATTCCTGAATCAGAGCAAACTTTTCCTTTAACGTATTCATATCCCATGGCTTGACAGTCGGAATCGCTCTTCCGCCGGTCTGCCCGATTGCCCTGCAGGCCGCCTGCATGACGGCAGGATTCGTTCCATCCCCCGTAAAGGCAAGGATCCCCGCGTCCGCACAGCCCGAAACCAGGATATCATTATACGATACGTCATCCAGCATATCTCCGTAATGAAGAAATACCGCTCCCACAGGCCCCGCAAAAACCGGATACTTCATATGACATCCAAAGAAATCAAAGCCCGTGTCCGGCGTGAAATTGGAACAGATCGTATCCATATTGACACGGATCTTTTTCCATTCCTCAAAATTCCGGATCGCCGTATCGCCATAGCCCTTTGCGCCGGGACCTGGAATCGTATTGCGGCAGGCTTTTCCGTTACATACGGAACATGCCCTGCAGGGGCCCATTTTCCCCTGCGCATTCGCCAAAACCTCCTGAAACGTCATACTTGCTTTCCCTCCATCAACCAGCATTGTCAGATCTGAATCGTTACGATCATTTCACCGTGATCTTCACCTTGAGCTTCCTGGTTCCGCTCTTTATGGTAATCACCGCAGTTCCCCTGGATCTCGCTGTCAGGACCCCTGAGCCGCTGACCGACACCACTTTTTTGTTGTCCGACTTATACGCGATCTTATCCGTGGAAGTGACAGGATACAGCTGCGGTGTGATCCGCAGTTTCTTCCCGGCAGGTACTTTCAGGGATCGGGTGCTTATCTGAATCTTTTTCGTCTCAACCTTATTCTTCTGTACCCGGATCCGGAAAACAGCCTGCTTTCCGCTTGCACAGACAGCGGTGATGTTCACATTTCCTGTCCTGCTTCCGGCTTTGATCACACAGGTTCCATCTGCTTTTCCTTTTACCGAAGCTCTGGCACGGTCGGAGGACTTCCATGATACGACCTTGTCTCCACCGGCCAGTCCCAGAACCTTCAGCGCAGATGTTTTCTGCTTCTTCTTCAGCGGGACCTTATATGTGACATTCGCATGCGGATCAGATTTCTTCCACTGCTCTTCCTGTTCCTTCTGCGCAGCTTCCTCCTGCGCTTTCTTTGCGGCAGCCTCTTCTTCCGCCTTTTTCGCGGCAGCTTCCTCCTGCGCTTTTCCGTCAACCGTCCATTGCGCCACATAGGTAACGTGATTGCTCACCGTCCCGCTGATGGCCGGAGACCATCCCGTAAACACATAACCAGTCACGCCGGTTACAGCAGGAGCCGCGGGAGTCGCATCTCCATATTTCACGGAATGAGATGTTTTCGCAAACGTTCCGTTCGTTCCGGGATCAAAGGATACCGTATAGGTTTCCGCCTCCCACTGGGCGATGTAAGTGACGTTTTTGCTTACCGTTGCGCTGACGGCCGGAGACCATCCCGT
>CAJOQO010000343.1 GCA_905236545.1 uncultured Lachnospiraceae bacterium | reverse complement strand
GTTCATGGAAGGCGGTACAGTCGGGAACGCTCCCGACGTGTGATTGCTTTCGTCTTCCTTCCGGAGAAAATATAGTGCGGCAGTCTTTTGACCGCCGCGCTTTTCTTTTGCCCGAAGAGAATATCTGCTGAAAAAAAAGCGCATTCGTGGTATGATACATCGGCTGTGGACTGTAATTGCACATTCTCGGCTGTGAACTATGCAAACCAGATACTCCGGCGGAATAACCGCCGTCATGGATGAGGATAGAATATGAGCTTCTTTGACCTGCTGACACTATTCGGCGGACTTGCGATGTTCCTCTACGGCATGCGCCTTATGGGCGACGGCCTGAAGGAAAGCTCCTCAGGAACGCTGAAGGTTGCGATGGAGCATGTAACCAACAACCCGTTTAAGGCGTTTCTTCTCGGGCTTGCAGTTACAGCCCTTATCCAGTCATCCACTGCAACTATCGTGATCACATCAGGACTTGTCGCGGCGGGGATCCTTTCGCTTCACCAGTCGCTCGGCATCATCGTCGGCGCCAATGTGGGAACCACCGTTACCGGCCAGATCATCCGTCTTCTTGACATGGATGCCTCCGGAGGCTCCTGGCTGCAGATCTTCAAGCCTTCCTCCCTCGCGCCGATCGCGCTCATTCTGGGCATCATCCTTATCATGGGGACGAAGTTCCGGAATTCCCGCACCCTCGGCAACATCGCGATCGGATTCGGCATCCTCTTTTCCGGCCTTCTGAACATGACCAACGCGGTGAGCAGCCTCACCCAGTCCGGGGTGCTGGAAAAGCTTCTGTCCGGACTCGGCGGCAATCCGGTCCTCGGCTATATCACCGGAGCAGGCGTTGCCTTTGTACTGCAGAGTTCCAGCGCAACCATCGGTATCCTGCAGGCCTTCTCCGCGTCAGGACTTCTGACTTTCAAGGCGGTATACCCCGTGATTATCGGCGTCTATCTCGGAGACTGTGTCACAACTGCGATCGTATGCTGGATCGGCGCCAAGGCGGATGCAAGACGGACCGGGATCGTCAACATCCTGTTCAATCTCGGCAAGTCCGTTCTCGTTTTTGCCGTGGTTGCCATCCTGCATCAGACCGGCGTTCTTGACCCGATCTGGGACAAAACCGCCAATTCCGGAATGATCGCGAATACCAACACGATCTTCAACCTGGGATGCGCGATCCTTCTGTTCCCGCTGCTAAACACCTTTGAAAGGATGAGCCGGAAGATCGTAAAGGATGAGCCTGTCCCCGAAAACAAATACAAGGAAAAGCTGGATGGCCTCAACCCCGCTTTCTTCGCGACGCCGGCTCTTGCCCTGAACAGCTGCTATGACATTCTTCTCACCCAGTTTCACGCTGCCCGCGCCAATGTCGACGAGGCGATCACACTTCTCGATCAGTACGATGAAAAGAAGGATGAAGCGGTCAGCGCGGAAGAAGAGAACGTTGACCTTCTCACGGACCATGCGAGCCGCTATATCGTAGAGCTGCTCCCTCATCTGCGGGAAGAACAGCATGTCCGGATCCTGGACCAGTATTACAGAGTTGTTTCGGAATTCGAGAGAATCGGCGACGAGGCGCCCCAGATCGCAAAAGCGGCCCGGGATCTCTCCGAAAGAAAGCTGTCCTTCTCGGAAATGGCACAGCACGAGCTCCAGGTTCTGTTTGAGCTCACGGACCGGGTTCTTGACCACGCGGACCGCGCGTTTACGACCCGCAATATAGACGCCGCTCTGCAGATCGAACCGCTGGAAGAGGTTGCGAACGAGCTTATCTCCACCTTCAAGGTGAATCACCTGAACCGTATGGGCAATGGGAAATGCAACCTTTACGCGGATACCAACTTTATGAATCTGCTCTCCTCGGTCAGCCACGTCGTGAGCGCATGTACCAATATCGGCGAAGCTACCGTCATCCGTGTCAGGCCGGAGCTGGCCACAAAGGAGCATAACTACTTTGAAAGCATGCGCGCCGGCGAAGACGAAGCATACAACGAAGCCTTCCGCAGGGCACACGAGGAATACTTCGGCAGGCTGCTTCCCGAATCGCTGGAAGCCTTTCACGCAGCCGGGGAATCCCAGAATCCCCCTTCCTGACTGACTGAAACGGACATAAAAGAACCACCGGCCATGCCGGTGGTTCTTTTATGTCCCGCTTTCTCAGTACCAGCGTTTCCCGTATACGGGCAATCAGGCCGTAAAATCTCCGGTGACAGTGGAGAAAGCCTTCTCGCCCCAGCTGCTGACACCCGTGATCCTGTACCGGTATACTTTCCCCTTCTGGAGATTCTTCACCCTGACTCTCATCTCGATGCCGGCTTTTTCCAGGATCTTTACGGCATACTGCTTCTTTCCTCTGGTAATGGATACTGTTGGTTTCTTCCATCCGACCAGGGATTCAAACTCGAATTTCAGCTTATGGTCTTCCCTGTCATAGTTCACGCGGCTCACCGGAACCGGGCCTTTCGATACCGGAATCCGGATCTTCCCCCTGACGCTTCCATAGTTCTTTTCTCCAGGCTTTTTGATCCCGCTGATGGTAAAGGTATAGGTTTTCCCCTGCTGCCAGCTGATCAGGGCAAAAGCCAGATCATCCTCGTCCTTGTCCAGGATCACCGCCGGCACCTTCCTGCCTTCAGGATCCCTGACAGTGATCTTCGCGGACCGGTATCTCACATCAGAAGTGAATTCCGCTTCGACCCTTCCGTTCCCTGCATACTCTGTTTCCCTGATCGCGGCGGAAGCTGCCGCAGTCATCGCGAACATGCAGGACAGGATCCATGCGGCCAGCGCAGCACGAACAACCGTTTTTTTCATTGTCACTACTCCTTTCCGAAGATTTGAACATCGCATTTTTACGCATTCAATGGTATCATGAAAAACTGAAGTGCACCAGATCTATTACAAACGTTCAGCATGATAAGCGGAGGAATGAGGATGGATTACGAAAAAGAATCGCTGCGGCTTCACAAGGAGTGGAAGGGAAAGATCGAGGTGGTCACACGCTGCCCGGTGGAAACCAGAGACGACCTGTCGCTCGCTTATACCCCGGGGGTCGCCGAGCCCTGTCTCGAGATACAGAAGGATGAAAACAAGTCATACGACTATACCCGCCGCAGCAATATGTGCGCCGTAATCACGGACGGCTCCGCCGTGCTCGGGCTGGGCGACATCGGACCGGTTGCAGGCATGCCGGTCATGGAAGGAAAATGCGTCCTGTTCAAGGCCTTCGGCGACGTGGACGCTATTCCGCTGTGCGTCAAGACAAAGGATGTGGACGAGTTCGTCAACGCGGTGGCTCTGATCTCCGGATCCTTCGGCGGGATCAACCTGGAAGACATCGCCGCCCCCCGCTGCTTCGAAATCGAGAGAAAGCTGAAGCAGCGCACGGATATCCCGATCTTTCATGACGACCAGCACGGAACTGCCGTTATCACACTTGCCGGCCTGACCAATGCATTGAAGGTGACAGGAAAGAAAAAAGAAGAGGTAAAGGTAGTTACCTCCGGAGCCGGAGCGGCCGCGGTAGCGATCGTCAGGCTGCTTCTGTCCGCCGGCTTCAGGCACATCACCATGTGTGACCGGAAGGGTGCGATCTATGAGGGACGGGAAGGACTGAACTGGATCAAGGAAGAGATGGCACAGCAGACCAACCTGGAGAAAAAGCCCGGTACCCTGGCGGAACACCTGGCCGGGGCGGACGTCTTTATCGGCGTATCCGCACCGGGTACAGTGACAAAAGAGATGGTGCAGACGATGAATAAAGACGCCATCGTCTTTGCCTGCGCAAACCCGACTCCGGAGATCTTTCCGGATGAGGCAAAGGCCGGCGGAGCGGCCGTGGTCGCCACGGGACGCAGTGATTTCCCGAACCAGATCAACAATGTTCTTGCTTTTCCGGGCATCTTCCGCGGAACCTTCGATGTCCGCGCCTCGGACATCAACGAAGAGATGAAGATGGCCGCCGCCGAAGCGCTGGCGAACCTGATCAGCCCCGGGGAGCTGAGTGCGGACTACATTATCCCGATGGCCTTCGACAAACGCGTCGGTCCGGCTGTCGCGGCCGCTGTCGCGAAGGCCGCGCAAAAAAGCGGCGTGGCAAGAATCTGAAAATCATCGTTTCCCGAACTGCTCTGCCCCCGCAGGCTGTACGCAGACAGTGAGCGTAACCCGTCACCGGGCAGAGAATGATCTCCTTCGCCTGCGGGCATCGACGACCGGCGATAACGCAGCGTAAGGGCAATCAGACAAGGGAATGTGCCAGTTCATTATTATTCGATGTACGATCCCGGCACTGCGGGGAGCCGGAAAACAAAGGAGAATACCCTGTGGAGAAAAAGACGCCAAACCCAAAAGCACTCCTGCCGATCCTCGTATTCCTTGTCATCTATCTGGGAAGCGGAATCTATTTTGAATATATCCATCCAACCACAGGACAGATGGGGTTCTATGTAATCTCTGTCGTCGTCGCCTTCGGGCTGGCGCTCATCATCGCCTTCTGGCAGAACAAGTCCCTCTCCTTCGACGAGAAGATCCATATCTGTGCGCAGGGGATCGGCGATGACAACATCGTCATCATGCTCTTCATCTTCCTGATGGCAGGCGCGTTCAGCGGGCTGGCAGGCGCCGCCGGCGGAGCGGAGAGCACCGCAAACCTCCTTCTCAGCATCCTTCCGGGCAAAATGGCCGTTCCCGGTCTGTTCATCATCGCGTGCCTGATCTCCATAGCGATGGGAACCAGCGTGGGAACGATCACAGTCCTTGTCCCGATCGGCATCGCGATTGCAAGGAGTACCGGCTACTCCCTGCCCTTTATCGTCGCCACGGTGGTCGGAGGCTCGATGTTCGGAGACAATCTCTCCGTCATCTCGGATACCACGATCGCCGCAACCAAAACGCAGGGCGTTGAGATGCGGGACAAATTCCGGGCAAACATCCCTATCGTTCTCCCGGCCGCCGTAATCTGCACGGTTATTCTGACCGTGTACTCCTTCCAGCACGAGGGCGCGTCCATCGGTACCTTCCATTTCAATATCTGGCTCGCGATTCCGTACTTCATCGTGATGGTTCTGGCACTGTGCGGCATCAATGTTTTCCTGGTGCTCGGAATCGGCATCCTGCTGTTTTTCCTGATCGGCGGTTCTGCCGGAACCATCACCTTTTCCACCGGGTTCGAAGCCATGGGGGAGGGAACGTCCGGCATGTTCGAAACGATGATCGTTACGATCCTTGTCTCCTCAGTCTCTGCGCTCATCCGCGAATACGGCGGGTTCGAGGCGATTCTTGCCTTTATCAGAAAGAGAGCCAGATCCAGAAAAGGCGGAAAGCTCGGCATCTTTTTCCTGACCGCCCTGATGGATATCGCGACAGCCAACAACACCGTCGCGATCGTCATCGCCGCGCCGATCGCGAAAGAGATCAGCATGGAATACGATGTGGCGCCAAAAGAGGCCGCATCCCTGCTGGACACGACCTCCTGTATCTTTCAGGGGCTGATCCCCTATGGAGCACAGCTGCTGGTTGCGTCATCCCTTGCCCGCATCACCAGTGTCTCCATCATTCCGTTCCTGTTCTACCAGTTTCTCCTGATCATCTTTGTCCTGCTCTCCATCCTCGTTGACAGGAAGTAGCTCCTCCTTCTTCCGTTTCCGTCTTCCCTTCCCGGAAGATTTTTTATCCGTGTCGATGAACTGAAGCGCGATGAGTGCAGCAACCGGAAAGACAAGGATAAAGATCAGGATATTCAGCCAGCTGGTGAGCACATTTTCCCGGGTACAGGCATACTCCGGATTGTAATTGAGACCGATCGCTTTTTCCTGAAGCAGCCCCTGCACCTTCTCTTTTCCGACTACATCCAGGATCGCTCCCATCGTTGTGTCTATTTTCAGGGTCTTGTCCCGGAACTCCTGCACCTTCTTGTTGGAGATAATGTAGTCCAGAATGTCTCCGACAGTCAGTTCGACGCCGATCTTGATATCCATCTGTTTCTCCAGAAGCCCCGCTTCCCGGATCGCATGCAGGATGTCGCCGACGGTAAGCAGGCTGAACACCTCCTGATCCCGGACGATATCAAGCTTGGGGTCGTTAAGCAGAGTATCCAGAACCTCCCTGAGCGTCATTACCTTTCCGACCTTCATCTTGCGCAGGGCGACGATCGAAGGATTGTCCTGGTCAGACAGCATGTCAAGCACCTGCCCCAGGCTGATGGACTGTTCTATCTGCGTGTCATCCATCATATCGAGTACGGTTGTTACCATGGAAAACTCGCGGGAATTGATATCTGTCTGTGCGCGCATGGCCGTCAGAGACGGACTCGAGATGGACAGCACCGTGATCGGCTTCACCGACTCGGGAAACGGGATCAGTCCTTCGGAGAAGATCAGCTGGAAGATCAGCACGAACGGCAGGATCCTCAGTGAAGTCGTCGGGGTATGGACCAGCGCGGAGATACACAGCGACATCATGTCCGCCGCGTACGTGACCAGGAAGATCGTGATGCCAAAGTCTACGATAAACCAGGGCGTAAAGAGACCCGCCCCGGAATAATCAACTCCGACCTGATACGTGACCAGCAGGATCACGAACGTCTGAAACAGGCACAGCAGGCCCTGATACAGCAGACCCGCGATCAGGTAGGAAGACATACGAAGGCCAAGACGGAACTCCCGCCTGACAAGCTCCCTCTCCCTGCAGATCGACGTGATCGAATTGAAACAGCCGACCCAGATGCATACGACGGTCATCCCGTAGGCTCCCATCAGCGTCATCTCCATGGTAGAGCGGAATCCGTTCCTTACGGCGATTCCGAGCATACCGGACATGATCACCGCCATCGGCACCATCATCCAGTCTCTCTGTTTCACAAACATGATGATAAAGCGAAGCAGATGGCTGCCGATCTGTCTCAGATATCCCTTTGGATGCAGCTTCAGACCTTCGCCGGCCGGCCGGGTAATCTCCCCGGCTGCAGGCGGCATCCCCTTCTGAATCGGCTGATAGCGGCTGCTCAGGCCCCAGATCAGCATCGGAATACACCGCACGCCGTTGAAGATACATGGCACCAGCCACCAGCGTTTTCTGAGCCCGAGCTGCCGGATCAGGCCGGAAAAGATCCGTATGTTATAGATGAAGTACATCAGGAATACGCTCGCAAGAAGAACCGCGATCAGCGGAATCAGTGTTTGTATGATCGGATTCTCCAGCTCACTGAATTCCGTGAGAAAAAGGCCTGTAACACTCAGCGCAGTGATGACGACGCTTAGGATACAGAATACCCTTCCCTCCGTCTCCTTCTTCGCGCAGACTCCCAGCTGGTACTCACGAACCCAGGGCACCAGCGCCAGTTTCCGGTTCACGCCGAATTTGGAAAAAAGAAGCCACGCGCCCAGGATATACAACCCTCTGAGCACGATCGCCCAGATCGAGGCGAAATCAAAATACAAAACGCACAAAAACCGTAAAAACAAAGACAATCCACTACTCACAGCTTATCGAGATGCCTTTCCGCTTTAATCTTATAATAACTATACTTCCTGCAATACCTGCTCCAGCCCATACCGAACAGTTCATAGCTCTTCCTATTATGCCTGCCAAGGCTGACATCATATACCCTGTTGCCGATCCTGACCCAGCTGTGTCCTGTCTGCCATTTTTTGGAGAACCAGGAATACACCGTAATATCTGAAAAACCAAGCGCATTTGAAAGATATGCAAATGTGAAAGCATAAGGATGACAGTCTGCATATCCGCAATCCAGAATAACCTCCACACTTTTCAGATCAAAGTCCCGATCTTTCTTCATGAAATGAGATACATAACGGTAAGGATAGTTTTTTCTGAGATAATCATAACACACCCTGAGTTTGATCCGCTTATCCGCAAGGACAGCTTTCTGCTTCGCTATAATCTTATCCAGATAAACTGAAACACGGGCCATTAAGTCCGCTTTTTTCTTCGCTCGGTCCGATGACAGAATGGCTTTCCCGTCTTTGCCAAGCTTTATACCATTCCTGTCTGTATTCTTCACCAGGTAACCTTCCGCCTTCTCTTCACACCGGAAATAATAATAATCATTCCCGATCTTCCTCCAGCTGGTTCCCTGTACTCCCTTCGAATCAAAATAGTAATCGTGTCTGCCAATTCTCTTAAGACCGGTCACTGGCTTTCTATTTTCATAATAATATACCTGATTTTTCTTTTTTACCCATCCCTTCCCATTTTCGGCACGTGCACTCATCCCGCAGGCAAGAAGCAAAAAAACTGTCAGCACCAATAAACGCCGGGGATTCCTTCTCATCTGACTCTTCACAATCTGATTCATTCTCCTCCATTTCAGCTATGCTTATGATGATCTCACCAAAGCGCTTTTACACAGCGGGGTATTCACAACTGATTTTCCATCATTTTCCCTGAAGCCTCGTAATCATATCCCACATTGCCTCAGCAGAATTGAAATTCTCCGGCCGGATCTCACCGGCTGACAGTCTGATCCCAAACTCCTCGCTGATCTCGGAAACAATCTCCAGAACATCCAGTGAGGAAAGGATCTTATCGCCCATCAGATTTTTCTCTGCGGAAAAATCAAGATCCGGTCTGATCTCCTCCAGTATTTCAAGTAATGCGTCCATCTTTTTCTCCTTTCTTAAGACCAGCTGCATATTGTACTTCAGTATTTCATAAACAGTAGCTTCCCTACAGTTGGCCTGCCAGTACTCTGGAAAATGCTCTCGCGGCATCTTCATTCATATGACCGTCCATATCGGTAAAGGCTGTAATATCATGAGTAAACAGGGCAAAATGCTCCTGGTCGTTGAAATTCAGCCAGGGAATCTGCTCTTTCTCGAAAAACTCCTTCAGATACGCCCACACCTCGTTGTAATCCTTTGCAAACGCCTGCAGGTTTGGAATCGGGACAGGCGTTGTGACAGCGCAGAACTCGATTTCTTCCTCCCTGCATCTTTGAGCCAGCTTCCTCAGGTTCTCCATATTCCCGGGAACAATCCCGGATACCGGAGACGGAGTCAGGCCTTCCATCGTCAGCGTGGAAGGATCCACCGGATGTCTTCCGATAAAGCCTGACGAATAGTATACCTGGGCGTCTGTCCGAAACTGCTCCGCACTGTAGTCCTTGTTCCACTTCATACGCACTGTCTGCGGCAGCTTTTCCAGCTCGTAGGATATTGGATACTCATACCAGGGGAAAAACAGAGTCCTGAAATCGCATTTTGCCACAGCATCCATAAAGTAGGACAGCTTTGCTCTGCTCATGGGAAACTCATGGTAAAACAGAAGGTAGTTATTCCCCTCCTCCTTCTCCCGCACAAGGTAACCGGGAGAGATTTCGTAGATGATCCTCTTCGGCTTATGTCCTGTCTCGATGATCAGATCCAGAAGATGGATACAATCCTGCGGGTATTCCCCGCCCACGCACAGGTTATGGCCTGTCCTGCCCGAGATCTCACCGGCAGCATCCGGGTCGATACAGATCTTCCCGTGAGACGTTCCCATATAGATATCGTCAAATGTCTCTGTCGTTACGGCGTGAATATCATTACGGATAAATGTGCACGGATACAGTGCATAGTCCAGAAGAAGGAGAATCACCCCTGTAATCAGTATTGCCACCGGAAGCCGGATCCATTTAAAACTGCGCATAGATAAACCCCCTTGGCGCAGCCTTGCACCCAAACATTCCGATCATTACAAACAATAGCATCCATAGCAGAAAAACCACCGGTCCAGGCAGCCGCTCAGATATGGTATGCCTGACATCGACTCCTCTCTCCTCAAGAACTCCCACACTCACCATAACCACACATCCTGTCACGATCGTCAGAAGCGCCCAGGGTACATACTCCGTCCCCAGGCTCCCGGCAGGTATCTGCATAAGCAGGGCAGGCTCAAACCGGGTAAATGACTGGCGGATCATATAAAATGCCTGTGACAAAGTATCCGAGCGGTCAAAAAACCACCTCAGATTTACAATGATAAATGTACGGACAATGGTAAAAATATGATACCACGTTTCATGTCCGGAGATATGCAGGGAAGCTTTAATATTTTTATAGGTGCCGCCCATCAGTTCACTGAACGCTATGATGCCGCCGTTCAACAGTCCGTATACCACATATTTCCAGCTTGCTCCATGCCAGATTCCAACCAGGAAAAACACGATCAGATCCGCCAGAGCGATCGGAACAACCCGGCCCTGTTTCCTTCCGAATCGTTTCCTGCACCACCTGGAAAAACGCATCATTGTACCTGAGAGGGAGAGCGGATAAAACACATAGTTCATCATCCATTCACCCAACGTGATATGCCAGCGCTTCCAGAAATCCGCCATTGAAACCGCCAGATAGGGTCTTCGGAAGTTTTCATCCAGCGTGATTCCGAACAACGACGCAATCCCGATCACCACATCCATGGCACCCGAGAAGTCGGCGTACAGCTGAATCCCATAAAACAGAAGCGCGATCAGGCCCAGACCGCCGAAACGGTCAAGATCACCCCAGATCGCATCCGCAAAAACACCGGCCCAGTCTGCGATGATAATCTTCTTCGCATAACCCCAGAGAATCCTCTCCAGGCCCCTGAAGAACTTCTGCGAATCAAATGCATGCGGCTCGATCAGCTGCGGCATCAGTCTGCCGTAATTGCCGATCGGTCCCTGCAGAAGCTGCGGGAAAAACGATACAAACAGCGCATACCGGAACGGATTCTTCTGCGCCTCAGCCTTCTTCCAGTAAACATCCAGAAGATAGCCGGACGACTGAAAAGTATAGAAGGAGATGCCGAGCGGAAAAAGGATCTCAAGCCCGGACATCTCCATAGAAAACAGACGGCTAAGATTCTCCAGGAAGAATCCTGTATACTTCACCGCTCCAAGCATCCCAAGATTGCATACAAGTCCGATCGCCACAACCCACCGCAGCGTTTTCGCGGATGCTTCCTTCTCCTGAAGACGGCTGATCCACAGGGCAAATCCCCATGTGACGCAGATTGAATAGAGGATAAACAGGAAATACCGCGCATTGCCCGAAAGATAGTACAGGCAGCTGAACAGGAGCAGAACACACCAT
>CAJOQO010000342.1 GCA_905236545.1 uncultured Lachnospiraceae bacterium | reverse complement strand
GATCTTGCGATGGCGCTGCTGGACGAAATTGATTTTCCCCAATCCCTGGTTCTGAATCTGGATGCAGAGCGGCTTCTGAGATTCTTACTCCCGTGAGGGAATAACGGCATCGACATTTAAGAAAAAACTCACAAGATGAACATAGATTGGACACAATCGATTGTTATCCTGTAAATCGTAAAGCAGACAGAAAAAAGCTTTTCATACTCACGCCGGTCAGGCAACTGGCCGGCACTCCCTCCAAAAAGAAAGCTCTGTTTCTTCGGAAACAGAGCTTTTTTATGGTCAGAGCGGCTTCTGACGCTCAATGCCCCTCCTGCTCCTGAACCGTCTTTCCGTCTTTCCGGTTTGCCTCTGCCTGTGCGGCAAGCGTATCATAATCTGCAAGATTATAGCTCTTGTCATAGGGCGTCGGCAGCAGGCCATCATTGATATAACCAATGATTTCCGCGCGGCGCGGGTCATCCTCAGAAAGATCAACGCCCACGATCCGCCAGTTATGATCAACCGCCGGCGCTACCGGGGAGTTCTCACCAAAGTATTCCACGATCATATCCCGGATGGAATTGGACGATTCCCAGTCGTGATTTTCTTTCACAAGCTTCTGTGCTTTCAGAGTGGACGAGTAACGGTAATTGCTGACCGCAAGCTTCAGAACCTGGTCATCCTGCAGGGGCTTGCCTTTGAACATCACGTTCACGATCCGCTCTCCTTTTGGTTTGGACAGATCGATCTCGTAGTCGACTCCGGCAAACATGTCATACAGAAAACCGGGATATTCCGGATCGAAGGAGATGTTGATATCTCCGGGCTGCCACTGGTTATAGCACTCAGCGGACCATTCCATATAGTTTTTCAGCTCCCTGCCGGTTACGTCCAATGTATAAAGGGTATTGTCAAATTTATAGAGATCAAAGATATTCCCATAGTTGATGTCGCCCTTCGGCAGGTCGCTGGTGTCCTTGAACAGGGCACAGGAGGCTACGTCAGCATCGGAGTTGAGGAGCTCTACCTTTAGGATAAGATCTATGACGGCAGTATCCTGCAGTTTTCCTTCCGGCAGTCCCCGGATCTCATTTTCCGGCTGGAACGCTGCCGTGGTTATCCCGATCGGTTCTCCCTTCTCGCCGTTTTCATCGATCCCCTGTACAAAATTGAGCGTCTGCTCATGCAGCTCTTTCACGATGGGGATCTTCCGGATCTCCTCGCTTGGTTCATAGTTTTCCATATCGACGATTTCGGTAGAGATATTCTTGATGTTTTTATCCGGATCCAGCGTCACGTCCACGCGGGCAACCTCACGGCCGGAATTGCGGACTCCTACGACCGGCGTCCCGTTCACTTTGTCGTCGACGGTGATGTGCATATGTGCGACCTGAAGGATATCGACTTCCGGATTGTCCTCGACGATCTTTTCACCGGAATCGGAGCCGAAGTATTCATCAAATTCCGCATACTGTCCCATATGTGCGGATACAAGGATGATATCCGCCTGATCGCCGATCTCTTTGATGGCCTTCTTTACCGCTTCATTGGCAGCTTCAAAGGTTGTATCGTCAATGCCTTCCTTTTCCCCGTCCCAGATCGGAACATCCGGTGTACAGACGCCGATAATGGCAAGCCTGACGCCGCCGCGGTCAACGATCGTCCAGCCTTCTCCTGTGATGCAGTTTCCATCCTCGTCCAGGACATTTTCCCCGAGCACCGGGAATTCGGCCTGTCCCAGAATCTTTAACATACTGTCAATGCCCCAGTTGAATTCATGGTTTCCAAGCGTCATGGAATCATATCCCATTTTGTTCATCGCCGCCATGACAGGATGCTCCTGATCCGGCTTTTTATTCGCGATATCATCGGTCATAATGGTTCCCTGGATGGCATCGCCCGCATCAACCAGGAAGACGATGGGGTTTTCCTTCCGGACTTCCTGAATATAAGTATACACACGGGGCATACCGTTGTTGGTTGTCTCTGTATTGTCCTCGTAGGAATAGCCCCATGTATTGGCATGCAGATCCGAGGTCAGAAGAATCACCGCATGGATGTCTTCTTCCTTATCTTCCGCAGAAGCCGTACAGGGAACCATAAGGCCAATCAGAGTCAGAGCAGATACCAGGCATAGGAGCTTACGGGAAAACAGGTTCTTCATAGACCGTCTCCTCTCTTCTGAAATTGTAACGAAACAGGACTGCGCCAGGCCCATCCGGACAGTGCAGGCAGGAGTAGAACTTCCACTGTCATCTTAGCATGCCCGGAGGATGATTTCCATTGTCTTTTCGGAACGTTGCAGGCCGGGACATACGTTACAGGTCACACCCTGGCCGCTTTGCGGCAGACACGGGGCTTCTCAGATATCTGTCCATCGGGTATAATGATTCTTATGGGGTATAATGATTCATAATGAAAAGAGTCGCATGACATTTATATCCTGTATTCTCAAATGTGCCGTGATCGTGCCGGCAGCAGCGGGAGTCTGGCCGGGCGCGGGAGAAGAAGGATGAACGCGAAAACCATACTGTCAAAGCGCAAGAGGAAGAGGAATGAGAGGTATTCCATGAACAGAGAGGAAGCAAGACAACGTGCCTGTGAGATGGTTTCCAGGATGACAATTGCCGAGAAGATGAGCCAGCTCAGGTATGATTCCCCTGCGATTGAAAGGCTGGGGATACCGGCCTACAACTGGTGGAACGAGGGACTGCACGGCGTGGCCAGAGCGGGCACGGCAACGAGCTTTCCCCAGGCCATCGGCATGGGAGCCACCTTTGACGAGGAGCTTCTCGGAAAGATCGGCGATGTGATCGCGACGGAAGGACGGGCAAAGTACAATGCCTGCAGTGCCTTCGGCGACAGGGATATCTACAAGGGCCTGACATTCTGGTCACCGAATGTCAACATCTTCCGTGATCCGAGATGGGGAAGAGGGCAGGAAACCTATGGGGAGGATCCTTATCTGACAGGAACTCTGGGCGTCTCCTTCGTAAAAGGACTTCAGGGAGACGGAGAATACCTGAAGGCTGCGGCCTGCGCGAAGCATTTTGCGGTGCATTCCGGTCCGGAGGCGGTCCGCCACAGCTTTGACGCGAGGGCGGATGCGAAGGATATGGCCGAGACGTATCTTCCTGCGTTCCGCCGTCTGGTGGAGGAGGCGGATGTGGAAGCGGTCATGGGCTGCTACAACCGTGTGAACGGAGAACCGGCCTGCGGGAGCCATGCCCTGCTTGCGGAGATCCTGCGCGGAACCTGGAATTTCCAGGGGCATGTCGTATCGGACTGCTGGGCGATCCGGGATTTTCATCTGAACCATCACGTGACGAAGAACGCGGAGGAGAGCGCGGCGCTTGCCATCAACGAAGGCTGTGACCTGAACTGCGGAGATACCTATCAGGTCCTTCCGGACGCATTTGCGAAGGGACTGATCTCAGAGGAGCGGATCACCGAGGCGGCCGTGCGGCTGTTTACGACAAGGTTCCTCCTGGGACTGTTCGATGAAACGGAATATGATGAGATTCCCTACAGCGCTGTGGAGTGCCCGGAACACCTTCAGCTTGCGCAGCGCTGCGCGGAGGAATCGATGGTTCTTCTGAAGAATGACGGCGTGCTTCCTCTGGATCCGTCCCGGATCAGAACGCTGGGCGTGGTCGGACCGAATGCGGACTCCAGGGCAGCCCTGATCGGCAACTATCATGGAACCAGCAGCGAATACATCACGGTGCTGGAAGGCCTGCGCCGTATCCTGCCGGAGCATGTCCGGATCCTTTACTCGGAGGGCTGCGCGCTGAATGCGGACAGGGTAGAGCATCTTGCTTTTGAAAATGACCGTCTGAGTGAGGCGATGATCGTGACAGAACAGTCGGATGTGACCATCGTCGTTGTCGGGCTGAATGAAACGCTGGAGGGAGAGGAAGGGGATACCGGAAACAGTGCGGCTTCCGGGGACAAGACGGATCTGTCTCTCCCGCAGTCCCAGTGCGCGCTTCTGAACGCGGTTGCCTCTCAGGCAAAGGAAGACGGGAAGAAGACGGTGCTGTGCCTGATGGCCGGCAGCGATATGGATCTGTCCTTTGCCATGGAAAACTTCGATGCGGTTCTGATGCTGTGGTATCCCGGCGCCAGAGGGGGGCTTGCCGCCGCAAGGATCCTGACCGGCGAGGTGTCTCCTTCCGGAAAGCTGAATATCACCTTCTATGACCCGGAGCGCCCGCTGCCGGAGTTCACCGACTATTCGATGAAGGACCGGACCTACCGCTACCTGGGGGGAAAGCCGCAGTATCCATTCGGATTCGGCCTGACCTACGCCGGCGTGGAGGTGACGGGAGCAAGGCTGGAGATGGACGGGCCGGCTGCCCTGATGCATGTCGCCTACCGAAACAGCTCGCCGGTTTCCACCGGTGAAGTGATCCAGATCTATGTCGATGCCGCCGATTCGCCGTACAGAACGCCGAATCCCAGACTGTGCGGGTTCCTCAGGGTGAAGGCGGAAGCAGGGTGCGAATCGGAGTGCACTGTCACGCTGGATGCGGATGTTTTCCGTGTCGTCAATGAAAAAGGCGAGACCGTACCAGGCGGCGGCCGCTATGTGTTTTTCGTTTCAACCTGCGGTGTTGATGAAAGAAGCAGGGAACTGACCGGAAAAGCTCCGGTAACGGTCGAAGCCTGCGTCTGACGGCGCAACGGCGGGAACCTTCCCGGCTGCAGGATCCCGGCGGATCTGTTTCTGTCCTCCGGCGCGGGCGGCCGGGTTTTTCAGCAGAAAAGGATGATCCCATGCAGTATATCGGACTCTTCTATGACACGCTTTTCATCTTATCAATGGCCTTATCCTGCATCTACGTGTATCTGTGGCATAAGCATTTTAATGTGAATCTTTCGCTCCTGTTTACGATGGTTCCGATTGCAAACCTCGGATATGTCTCGATGGCCCGCGCGCAGAACCTGGAGGAGGCGATCCAGGCTACCCAGCTGATCTATCTGGGCGGCTGCTTTCTCATCCTGTTTATTACGTTCTGCATCTTCAATATCTGCCAGGTCAGGCTGCCGAAGTGGCTCTCCACCGGCATGGTCTGCGCCAGTTCGCTGATGTATCTGTTCATCCTGTCGATCGGAAGCGGAACGCTGTTTTATAAGGATATTACTGCCACGAAGGAGCACGGGATGATCATCCTGCATAAGGTCTACGGACCGATGCATACGGTGTTTTACGTCCTGCTGTCCATCTATTTCGCGATGGCCTTTGTGGTGATTGTGTACAGCTTCTTCCGGAAAAAGCAGGTATCCAGGAGGATCATCTGGCTTCTGTTCATCCCGGAGGTCGTAACGATGCTCTTCTTTTTCGGGAGCAGGGCCGTTACAAGGCAGTTCGAGCTTACGCCGTTTGGTTATGTCTTTGCGCAGATCATGTATCTTGTGAT
>CAJOQO010000341.1 GCA_905236545.1 uncultured Lachnospiraceae bacterium | reverse complement strand
TGGGCGTCTGGTTTGCGTTGAAGCACGAAGCCATCAAAGCAGGTTCGCTCCAATGTAACGGCGTGTTTTCACACCAACAGAAAAGAAATCGTCCGCTGAATATCGCGGACGATCATTCGAGGATAACGGTCATATCAGCGAAGTGGGCGTCTGGTTTGCGTTGAAGCACGAAGCCATCAAAGCAGGTTCGCTCCAATGTAACGGCGTGTTTTCTCACCAATACAAACAGCACGTTTTCACGCCAATGTAACAACGCGTTTTCACACCAACAGAAAAGAAATCGCCCGCTGAATATCGCACGGACGATCATTCGAAGATAACGGTCAGATCAGCGAAGCGGGCGTCTGGTTTGCGTTGAAGCACGAAGCCATCAAAGCAGGTTCTCACATCGAAGGAAAGGCGCAGTCACACGCAATCCTGCGGGATTCGGAGAACAGACCCTCCTTCGATCAGCTTCCCCTCGATCAGCCGCTTCTCGATCAGCGTCGTCTTCGGGGTTTCGATCAGCGCAATCAGCTCCTCCGCCGCCTGCTGCCCGATCGTCTTCGTATCCTGCCGGATCGTCGTCAGCCTGGGAAAAAGCGCCTGCGATACAGCGATCCCGTCATAACCCACAATCGAAATGTCTTCCGGAATGCGAAGCCCCGCCTCCTGCACAGCATGATACGCACCGACTGCCGAAAAATCATCCGGCGTAAAGACACAGGTAGGACGGTCAGACAGATTCAGCAGTTCCTCCATCCGATGCATCGTAGTCTCCCCGTCACGGTACCTGGATATTCTGATATAACTGTCAGGGGTTTCGATTCCATGGAGATACAGCGCTCTGTGAAAGCTCGAGACCCTGTCTCTCGTGACGGAATTGTCATCACCGTGAATATAGGCAATCTTCCTGTGACCCATTCCGCAGACATAATCAACCAGATCCTTCATCCCCTTCACATTATCCGACACGATCGCGATTCTTCCGTCAAATATGAAATCAACCGTCACGACAGGAAGGTTTGACCGGACCAGCTCCAGCACTTCAGGAGTCGTGAAATCAATATTCGCGATCACGACACCGTCCAGCCCCCGGTACCTGCAATGCTCATAGTAGCTCATCCGCCGGTTCGCGATCATATTCATCGACGTAAACGTGATGTCATATCCCCTTGCTTCCGCAGTCACCTTGAAGCTGTCCAGGATCGCAGCAAAGTAATCATGGGTCAGACCACTGTGGAGATTGTCGGAGAAAAGGATCCCCAGATCATAGGTACGGTTGGTCTTCAGGGCACGCGCGGAGGAATTCGGAAAATAACCCATCTCCCTGGCCGCTGTCTGGATCTCCTCTCTCTTCTTCTTTCCAATGTCACTGTAACCGTTGAGCGCTTTACTGACTGTCGCAACGGATACATTGCATTTCTCAGCTATATCCTTCATAGAAACCATTAGAAAGCCCCCTCCTGAAAACGTTCCTCAACAGCCCTCCCAAGGGTCTGAAGGTACAAAATCCAGATTTAAAGAAATCGTTTTCGTAGTGCCATTATAGACCTTTCTTCCCGTAAAAATCAACTGATCCGCAACCCCTTTGCCCTGTTCCTTCCCGAATTTGACGTTTTTTACAGTTTTGTCTCTCGTTTTTTGTGAATAATGCACATATTCTCATTAACGAAAACGATTGCATTTCTCCACAATTAAGCTTATACTGCAAATAGAATGTAACTTAATCGTTTTCCTGACGGCTGCCGCACCCCGCATTTCCGGCTTCGCCTGCAGTCAGATTCCCATTGATGAATAATGCATATAAAAGGAGATTCGCCCATGAGATACGGCTACTTCGATGATGCTGCGCGAGAGTATGTCATTACTACTCCAAAGACACCTCTTCCCTGGATCAATTATCTCGGATGCCATGACTTTTTCTCGATTGTGTCCAATACCTGCGGAGGCTACAGCTTCTTCAAGGATGCCAAGATGCTCCGCATCACACGTTACCGCTATAACAATGTCCCCTATGATTCCAACGGCAAGTACTATTACATTGCCGACGGGGACTCACTCTGGAATCCCGGCTGGCAGCCCACTCAGACCGATCTTGATACTTACGAGTGCCATCATGGAATCGGATATACCCGTTTCCTTTCCTCGAAAAATGCACTGAGCGCGGATCTTCTGGCCTTTGTGCCGGTTGGCGACACCTGCGAGATCAACTGCCTGACGCTGAAAAATGAAGGAGATCAGGAAAAGACCTTCAAGGTTTACTCCTATGTGGAGTTCTGCCTGTGGAACGCGCTGGACGACATGACCAACTATCAGAGGAATCTTTCAACCGGAGAGGTAGAAGTCGTCGGCTCCACGATTTATCACAAGACCGAATACAGAGAGCGCAGGAATCATTATGCTTATTATTCCGTAAATGAGAAAGCGGCGGCTTTTGACACCTCCCGCGACGCTTTTATCGGAACCTATCATCCGGCTTCGAATCCTGAGGCGATCGCAAACGGCGGATGCACGAATTCCCTGGCGAGCGGATGGTATCCCATCGCGGCGCATGAGCTCGACGTCACCCTCGCTCCCGGCCAGGAGAAAACCTTTGTCTTCGTCCTGGGCTACGCAGAAAACCCCACCGACCGGAAATGGGAAGCGCCGAACGTGATCAACAAGGCTCCCGCCGAAGCGCTCCTTGCAAAATATCAGACAAAGGCGGATGTCGACAGGGCATTTGCCGGACTGAAAGAGTACTGGAACAATCTTCTGTCCGGTTACAGCGTGGAAAGCCGGAATGAGAAGGTGAACCGGATGGTGAACATCTGGAACCAGTACCAGTGTATGGTAACCTTCAATATGTCCCGCTCCACTTCCTACTATGAATCCGGGATCGGCCGCGGCATGGGCTTCCGCGATTCGAACCAGGACCTTCTTGGCTTCGTGCACCTGATTCCGGAGAAGGCGCGTGAGCGGATCATCGATATCGCTTCTACGCAGTTTGCCGACGGCTCCGCGTACCACCAGTATCAGCCGCTCACCAAGCGGGGCAATTCCGACATCGGCTCCGGCTTCAACGACGACCCGTTATGGCTGATCGCCGGAACCGCCGCATACGTGAAGGAAACCGGCGACTTCTCGATCCTCGACGAGATGGTTCCATTTGACAACGATGAGTCCACCAGGGTGCCGCTCTTTGAACATCTGACCAGGTCATTTGACTATATCGTCACCCATAAGGGGCCGCACGGACTGCCGCTGATCGGACGCGCGGACTGGAATGACTGCCTGAATCTGAACTGCTTCTCCGATACGCCGGGAGAATCCTTCCAGACCAGCGGGCCAAGCGAGGGCCCCGTCGCGGAGTCCGTCTTCATCGCCGGTATGTTTGTCAAATACGGGGAAGACTATCGTCAGATGTGCCTGCACAGAGGGCTGACAGAAAAGGCCGCCCAGGCCGAGTCAGAGATCAGGGCGATGTATGAAACCGCGCTGAGTGCCGGCTGGGACGGCGAATGGTTCGTCCGCGCATACGACGCAAACGGCGATAAGGTCGGCTCCCATACGTGCGAAGAAGGGAAGATCTTCATCGAGCCGCAGGGCTTCTGCGTACTGGCCGGAATCGGCGTAAAGGAAGGGAAAGCACAGCAGGCGCTGGCTTCTGTCGAAAAATACCTGGACACGAAATACGGGATCATGATCCTGCAGCCGTGCTACACGCACTACTACCTGAATCTCGGCGAGATCTCCTCCTACCCGCCCGGATACAAGGAAAACGGCGGAATCTTCTGCCACAACAATCCGTGGGTTTCCATCGCGGAAACAGTCTGCGGACACGGCGACCGCGCATTTGACATCTACCGGAAAACATGCCCGGCGTACATCGAGGAGATCTCCGAGATTCACTGCACGGAACCCTATGTCTACAGTCAGATGGTAGCCGGAAAAGACGCGAAGTTCTTTGGCCAGGGCAAGAACAGCTGGCTGACCGGAACCGCCGCCTGGACCTTTGTAAACATATCGCAGTACATCCTCGGCATCCAGCCCGATTATGACGGCCTGAGGATCGACCCCTGCGTACCGGCAGATTTCGGCGACTTCACCATCAAGAGGAAATACCGCGGCGCCCTGTACCACATCCAGGTAACCAACCCGGATCACGTGCAGAAAGGAATCAGAACAATCACCGTAAACGGAAAGACGATCGAAGGAAACCTGGTACCCATCCAGGAAGGCATCAGGGAATACTCCGTAACGGTTGTCATGGGTTAAACACCCAGGCAGGGAAGCCCTTCCCAAATGAAAAGCAGCACCCGGATCAAGCCGCGTAACACACCGCGGTATCTATCGGGTGCTGTTTTTCACTCATCAGGAATCGATTGCCCCAACAGTATCCATCCGATTTACAAACTACGGATGCCGTTTCCCTGCGAATCAATTTGCACATCTGTCAGGAAACGACTCCGAATGGCTGAATGGCTGCAACTCTGGCGAAAAACGGTTCCGAATGATGTACATCTGGCGGGAAAGAGATCCCGGATGGCAGCCAAAGCAAACCATAGGAAGCCGACTGAGTTTTGCGAATTGCTGTCGGCGCGGAGCCGACCACGCTTCTATAGGAGGCGGGAGCGCCGACAATGCAACTGAAGCAAAACGAAGGTAGGCGACGTGTTTGCGGGCTGCCATCCGGGATCGATTGACCTATGCAATATCCATCCGGAATCGATTGACCCATGCAATATCCATCCGGGATCGATTAACCCAGGCAATATCCATCCGGAAACGATTGACTGACAGGCCGGAAACGCGCCTCAGTTCCTCGCCACAATCTCATCAAACATATCAATCCGCATCTGATGCCGCCCGCCCAGGAACTCCGCATCCAGCCACTCATCCACGATCATCTTCGCCAGCTCAGAGCCGACAACACGCGCGCCGAAACACAGAACATTCGAATCATTATGCTGGCGGGAAAGCTTCGCACTGTACGGCTCACTGCAGACAGCAGCACGGATCCCCTTCACTTTATTGCAGGCAATAGAGATCCCGATCCCCGTACCGCAGATCGCGATCCCAAGATCAGCCTCACCGGACACAACCTTGCGGGCCACCTTCTCACCCCATTCCGGATAATTGCTGCTCTCCCTGGAAAAAGTACCAAGCTCCTCCACCTCGATTCCGCGCTCCTTCAGATGCGCCGTGATAGCCTCACGAAGATCAACCGCACTGTGATCATTTCCAATCGCAATTTTCATGACTGTCATTCCCCTCTTCTTTCTTTCTGAACCTCTGCAAGCCGCTTCATCTCTTCCGCATTCTTCCTGACGGTATCCGTAATCTTCGCCCCGCCGAGGATCCTGGCAAGCTCCTCGACAATCTCCGCATCATCCAGCTTCCTGACATGCGTGCGCGTCTCACCCTCCGAAACCCTCTTTTCGATCAGATAATGATGATCCGCCATCGACGCGATCTGCGCCAGATGCGTGATCGCGATCACCTGCCTGTCTGAAGACAGCTGAGCCATCTTCTCCGAAACCTTCTGCGCGGTACGTCCGCTGATCCCGGTATCGATCTCATCAAAGATCAGCGTTTCGATCGCATCCTTTCTGGCCATCACGCTCTTGATGCCAAGCATGATTCTTGAGAGCTCACCGCCGGAAGCAACATTCTGCAGCGGACGGACACTCATCCCCGGATTGGTGGAGATCCCGAAGCAAACCGCATCCGCTCCGTTTTCCGTCATCGTATCCAGTGTATCAAAAGTGATCTCAAAACGCACGTCCAAAAAGTTCAGCTCTTCCAGAGATTCCCGGATCCTGCGCGCGAGCTCCTTCGCGCTTGCGCGCCGAAGCTCCGTCATCCGGGCACAGTCCGCGCGAAGCTTCGCCTCACTCTCCCTCACACGTTTTCTCAGCTTTTCCACAAAAGCGTCATAGTCGGTCAGCTGCGCGAGCTTCTCTTCCCGGACATCCCGGTAGTGAAGAATATCGGAGATGCTTTTCCCGTACTTTGTCTTCAGACGGTTGATCAGATCCAGGCGTTCGGTTATCTCGTCCAGCTCCCTCTCATCATAGCGGAAGCTGTCCAGAAAGGAGTTGACCGTCCTGTTGAAATCCGAGCACAGATCCTCCATCTGTACCAGCATGGTGCTCATGTCCCGGAGCTCCTCATCCAGGTCGCTGATCCGGGAAAGAATCCCCGATGCCTTTGAGATCTGCATCAGAGCACCGTTATCGCTGCCGGTCAGCTCCTCTGCCTGCGCGGCGGTCTCCAGGATCTTCCTGGCATTGGACAGCCTGCGGTATCTGGCTTCCAGCTCTTCATCCTCTCCCTCTCTGAGGTCGGCCTCGTCGATCTCACGGATCTCAAAGGACAGAAAATCAATCTGCCTGGCACGGTCCTTTTCATCGGTCAGCGCCTCTTCGAGTTTCCTGCCCGCTTCCTTCCATTCCTGATAATTCGCTCTGCAGGACTCTTTTCTTTTCTCAAGCTCTCTGTCAGCGAAGCTGTCCACCAGTTCAAGATGGTATTTCGGGTAAAGCAGCGACTGATGCTCATGCTGTCCGTGAATATCAATCAGGCTTGCCGCCGCCTCCCGCACTTTGGCGACAGTCACTGTCTCACCGTTTATCCTGCTGATGCTGCGCCCGTTTCTCCAGCTTCTTGTGATGATCACACAACCGTCCATCACGGGAAGCTCCATCTGTTCCAGGAGGTTCTGCACCTGCTCTGACTCTGTCTCAAAGATCAGCTCGACCATCGCATCGCCGGCGCCCTCTCTGACCAGATCCTTCAAAGATCCCGTCCCCAAAGCGGCGCTGACCGATCCGATAATGATCGATTTGCCCGCTCCGGTCTCACCGGTCAGGATATTCAGCCCGTCTTCCAGCAGAATCTCTTCCTCATCAATCAATGCAAGATTTTTGACGTGTATACTTCTAAGCATTTTCCTCCTGTTCTTCTGGTGCAGCCTCTCAACGGCTTTTGCAGGTAATATGCCGGATCAGACCCGGAAACAATGAGGGAGACGCTGCACCAGCCGGAACCGGTCAGCACAAATTGGTGAATCCGGGCTGCACTTACAGGTCATTTGCAGAAACATTCGCCTGAAGCTTTTCCCTGATCGAAGCAGCCTCCTCCGGCGTATGTACCGCGCAGAAAATCGTGTCGTCCCCGGCAATACAGCCTGCAACCTCCGGCCAGCTCATCGCGTCCAGAGCAGCCGCCACCGCCATTGCCATTCCGGACACAGTCCGGATCACGATCAGGTTTCCGGCCTGATCCATCCCGACAAAGCCATCCCTGAGAACTCTGAGATACTTCTCAGCCAGGCGCTCCGAGCCGGGATCAACCGGCGTATACTTCTGATGACCGCCGCCGGCCGAAACCTTCATCAGTTTCAATTCCCGGATATCGCGGGAGATCGTCGCCTGGGTGGCGTGAAATCCTTCTTCCTGCAGGTGCCCGGCCAGTTCATCCTGTGTTTCAATATCATATTTGCTGATAATCTCCAGAATCTTTGCCTGCCTTCTGACTTTCATCATAATAACCCGCTGCCTTCCCTGTTGCTTTTTTCGTTATGATGTCACGATCCGCCCACAGACCGGCCGCAATGAGGAACACGAAGCATCCCGGGTAAAGTGGGAGGTGCTGAATCATTACTCCTATTTCAGTTTTTTTCTCAGATTCGTTACAAAGCTGGTGTGATTCATCTTGATAAAACGCGCTGTCTTCTCAGACTTTCTGATGAGGATCCTTTCTCCGGCGCCCGGTACCAGGCAGGTATCACCGTCAAAGAACGCCTCCGCGCTGCCCTCCCCGCCAAAACGCGCAGGTCCGGTCTCCACCGATACGACAACATGGTCCGGCAGAACGATCGTTCTTGAGATCAGGGTATGCGGAGCGATTGCGGTAAGCAGGATCAAAGACGCGTCAGGAGAAACGATCGGCCCGCCGGCGGACAGACTGTAGCCGGTCGAACCTGTAGGAGTGGAGACGATGATTCCATCCGCTCTGTAGGAACAAAGAAACTCATCATCCACATAGACATTGAAATCTACGACCCGAAGCCTGCCCCGCCTTGAGATTACGATATCATTCAGGGCAATATCCTCTGATCTCTCTCCGGAGGCGGTTACCACGCTTCCCCAAAGCATCATCCTGTTTTCAATCAGATAATCATCAGCGATCAGCCTGTCGAGTGTAGGCGCGATATTGGTGTGTTCAATCTCCGCGAGATATCCGAGCGTCCCCAGATTGATCCCCAGTATGGGAAGCGAAGTGTCCACCAGATCGCGTGATGCATGAAGCAGGGTACCGTCACCGCCCAGAGCAATGATACACTCAACATCTTTTGGAATCTTTGTTGCATCTGTATATCTGGAAAAATCAGATTCCGGCTTCACACCATCATGTTGAAGATAACATATTTTACCCTTTTGTTCCAGATAGTATTTGATGAAATCCGCCTGTTTTCCGGCAGTTTCCTTCGATTGGTTTGAAATGACATAAAAGCAGTTCATGGCAGATATCCGTATCTATCCCATCTCTCATCTATAAACGCATGTTTTTCTGCTGTTCCTGTCTGACCACACAGACATCAGCCTATATGGCTATTCCGTCACCGGTCAGACCGCGCTCCGGTCAGAAGAAGCGAGCGTTTCATGTGCCATCCGCACAACGGACGCCGCGTCCTCCTCAGGAGTGTTTTCGCCGGTTTGCTGTTCTGTTTCCTTCTTCAGAAAATGCGCCAGATATTCGATGTTCCCTTCCGGCCCTGTGATCGGGGAAAAGGTGAGTCCCGCCGGTTTCAGGCCGATCGAGACCGCGTGCCGGATCACCTCCAGGATCACCTCTTCGTGCACCTTCCGGTCCCGCACGACTCCTTTTTTCCCGACCTTCTCCCGTCCCGCCTCAAACTGCGGCTTGATCAGCGCGACGATCTCTCCTCCTTCCTCCAGAACCGACATCACCGGGCCCAGAATCAGCTTCAGAGAGATGAACGAGACATCGATGGAACACAGCTGAACCTGCTCCGGGATGTCTTCGGGGCGCATCGCCCTGGCGTTAAACCGTTCCATGCAGACAACCCTGTCATCCCCGCGCAGCTTCCAGTCAAGCTGTCCGTGACCCACATCCACGGAATACACTCTGGCCGCCCCGTTCTGCAGCATACAGTCCGTAAAGCCTCCCGTGGACGCGCCGACATCCATGCAGATCTTTCCTTCCAGGCTGATCCCAAACTCTGCCAGCGCCTTTTCCAGCTTCAGGCCTCCGCGGCTCACATACCGAAGCGTCCTGCCGCGCACCTCGATCGCCGCCCCGGTGTCAAACTTCATCCCGGCCTTGTCTTCCTTCTGCCCGTTCACGTAGACAAGTCCGGCCATGATGGAAGTCTTTGCCTTTTCCCGGGAGGGGAAGAATCCTCCGCGGACCAATAATATGTCAAGTCTTTCTTTCATCCGTACCGCCACCGATCATCCGAACAGACCGATCATCCTTGTCCGGATCCTCTTGTATACGCTCTCCACATCCAGTGCGGTCTCTTTCTTCAGAAGATCCACCGAGCCGGCTTCGATATAGGCATCCGGCAGCGCGATCCGCTCCACCGGTACACCCTCGCCGCAGTCGTTCAGGTATGCCAGAACCTGGCTGCCGAAGCCTCCGTTTTCCACATTTTCCTCCAGTGTGACCAGCAGATCATGCTCCTGTGCCGCTTTGCGCAGAACCTCCCCGTCCAGAGGCTTGATGAAGCGGCAGTTGATCAGGCTGCAGTTGGCTCCTTCTTTTTTCAGCAGGGTTCTGACATTCAGAGCCGTCTCCACCATGCTTCCCACAGCGAGCAGGCAGATGTCGGACTCGTCATAGAGGATCTCCCATTTCCCGTACCGGACCGGAGCGCGGAACTCCGCCAGCCCGTCGTAGGCGCTGCCTCTCGGATAGCGGATGGCCACAGGGCCGTCCGCTTTTCTGACCGCCCACTTCAGCATGTCGGCAAGCTCCCATTTATTCTTCGGAGCCAGGACGCAGATATTCGGAATCATCGTCAGATAAGACAGGTCAAAGATTCCCTGATGGGTCTCTCCGTCGGCGCCGACCAGTCCTCCGCGGTCGATCGCGAACACCACATGAAGATTCTGCAGGCACACATCATGTACGATCTGGTCAAATGCCCTCTGCAGAAAAGAAGAGTAGACGGCAAATACAGGGATCATGCCCCCTACCGCCAGTCCGGCGCTGAAGGTAACCGCGTGCTCTTCCGCGATCCCGACGTCAAAAAACCGGTCCGGATACTTCCCGCTGAACCGTTTCAGACCCGTTCCGTCCGGCATCGCGGCGGTCACCGCGCACAGGTTCGGCGTCCGTTTTCCTTCCTTGCACATGACCGTGCTGAAGATATCGCTCCAGTCCGCCTTTTCTTTTTTCTTCGCGGGAAGGCCGGTCTCAATCTCGAAGGGGCCTGTCCCGTGAAAGCGGGCGGGCATGCGCTCTGCGGGAGAATACCCGCGCCCCTTCTTTGTAAGGACATGAACCACCACCGCGCCGCGCACCTTGCGCGCATTTTGAAAAACCGTAACCATACGGTCGATGTTATACCCGTCGATCGGTCCGAAGTAGGTGATCCCCAGCTGCTCAAAAAAGGAACCCGGGATCAGCATGGACTTCAGATTGTTCTTCATCCCGCGGATCCTGCGGATCGCGGCCTCGCCGCCTCCGGAGTGGCGCAGCACATCCTCCGCCGCGCGCTTCAGGCTGGTATACGCATCATTGGTGCGGAGCGTGGACAGGTAGGAGGACAGGCCGCCTACATTTTCGGAGATCGACATCCCGTTGTCATTCAGGATGATGATCAGGTTCGTCTCCATCCTGGATGCATTGTTCAGCGCTTCATACACCATCCCGCCGGTAAAGGATCCGTCTCCGATCACCGCGGCTACCGTATAGTCGTCGCCTGCGAGATCCCGTGCCTGGGCGATCCCCAGGGCCGCTGAGATGGACGTAGAGCTGTGGCCGGTATCAAACACGTCGCAGGCGCTCTCCTCCCGCTTCGGAAATCCGGAAAGGCCGCCCAGCTTGCGCAGGGAATCGAAGCCTTCCCTGCGTCCCGTCAGGATCTTATGGGTGTAGGACTGATGCCCGACGTCCCAGACAACCTTGTCCCCGGGAAACGTGAGAATGAGATGCAGCGCCATCGTCATCTCGATCACACCAAGATTAGACGCAAGATGCCCGCCCGTGACCGAGAGCTTCTCGATCAGAAAACTGCGGATCTCCTGCGCCAGGACAGGAAGTTCCTCCCTGGGAATCTTCTTAATGTCATTCGGTTGATTGATCTTCTCAAGGACCATGTCTTAAACCATCAGTCTGCCGTTAACCGCACGAAACGCGGCCTTCGAAGAAAGCCTTTATCTGCGCCTGCTCACCAGCTCCGTCAGAAGCTGCCGGAGGAACTCATGCTTCGCGCTCAGATGATCGAATGCTTCCAGCGCCTGGGCGGAAAGGAGTTCGATCCTTGCTTTCCCGGCAGGCACTCCGAACAGTGAGACAAACGTCGTCTTCTGGTTCCGGACATCCGAACCGATCGGTTTTCCGAGCTCCGATTCGCTGCCCGTGACATCCAGTACATCATCCCGGATCTGAAAGGCCAGGCCGGTCTTCCGGCCCACTGTCTCCAGCACCCGGACATCCTCGTCCGGCGCTCCGGCAAGAACCGCCCCGATCATCAGGCTTGCTTCCATCAGAGCCGCCGTCTTGTGAAGGTTGAT
>CAJOQO010000340.1 GCA_905236545.1 uncultured Lachnospiraceae bacterium | reverse complement strand
GCAGATGAACCGCAGCAGATGAACCGCAGCAAACGAGCAGGAATGGTTAAAGGAGGCCGACATGTCGAAAGTAATGATTCTTGACCACCCGCTGATCCAGCATAAGGTTGGCGTGATCCGGAGAAAGGACGTCGGGACAAAGGATTTTCGCACCATTGTCTCGGAGATCGCCGGACTGATGTGTTACGAAGCGACCCGCGACCTGAAGCTGACAGACGTGGAGATCGAAACTCCGATCTCCAAAGCTGTCGTAAAGGAGCTGTCCGGCCGCAAGCTGGCTGTGATCCCGATCCTTCGGGCCGGCCTGGGCATGGTCGATGGCGTGCTTAATATGATCCCGGCCGCAAAAGTGGGCCATATCGGGCTCTACCGCGACCCTGACACCCTTGAGCCGGTGGAATACTACTGCAAGCTTCCCGAAGACTGCGGCGAAAGAGAGGTTTTCGTGGTTGATCCCATGCTCGCGACAGGCGGCAGCGCCTCCGCGGCGATCACCCTGCTGAAGCAGCATGGCTGCCGGAATATCCGCATGATGAACATCATAGCCGCGCCGGAAGGCGTCGAGCGTCTTCAGAAAGACCACCCGGATGTGGACGTTTACATCGCGGCGCTGGATGATCATCTGAATGAGCACGCCTATATCGTCCCCGGGCTGGGAGACGCCGGTGACCGGATCTTCGGTACAAAATAGCGATTGTCATCACATCTGCCGCAGCATCCTGTCTGCCGCAGCATCCTGTTTCCCGCAACATCCTGTTTATCGTAACATCTGTGTTCAGACAGCCGCCGCAATATGCGGCGGCTGTCTGTGCAGGAAACAGATCCGGAAGAACAGGCGGGCCGACGTCAGCTGTATAGAGACAAAGCATGGCGTCCCGAAAGACGCCGTAAGCCAGATATCTGAAAAGTGCTTTCAGGGAGGAGACAAAATATGACGCCCCGCAGGGCGTCAGTAAGTCGGGCATCTGCAGCAAAGGTGGCTGCAGGGAGGAGGAAAAAACATGAGCGATAAGAGAAAAGACTATATTTCCTGGGATGAATACTTCATGGGAGTCGCGCATCTTGCGGCTCTTCGGTCAAAGGATCCGAATACGCAGGTAGGCGCCTGCATCGTCAGCACGGACAACAAGATTCTCTCCATGGGATACAATGGCCTGCCAAACGGATGCTCCGATGACGAATTTCCATGGTCACGAAGCACCGGGGACGGCAATGAGCTGAATACCAAATATCCCTATACCGTCCACAGTGAGCTGAATGCGATCCTGAACTACCGCGGTCCGGGCCTGGAGGGCGCCCGTCTGTATGTAACCCTCTTTCCCTGCAATGAATGCGCCAAGGCGGTGATTCAGTCCGGGATCCGCACCGTGATCTACGAGGATGATAAATACCGCAGCGCGCCGAACAATATCGCTTCTCTCAGGATGCTCAACGCAGCCGGCGTCCGGTGCTGCAAATACCAGCCGACCGGACGCCGTATCGTAATTGATCTGTGAATATGCCAGTGTAACACGTTCCAGGGAATATTACAGCGGCCACAGGCCTGCCCACCAGTCCTTAACCTTATCCCACCAGGACGGTTCTTTCAGTTCCTCGCCATAGCGGTCGCACTGATAAGCCTCCGCATTGGCGCCGCCCTCATCATACTCCAGATGGTAATAGTGAGTATCCAGATGGATGCCCCTCACGCCGTCTATCATACAGTGCGGCTGGATCTTGATCCTCCCGTTAAATGCCTTGTCGGTCGGTATCTTGATGGTAACCACATGGACGCCCGGCTCTTCCTCCACGGAGTCAGACCAGGAAACATAGTCCTTCCCGTTTACCAGATACCCGTACATGTGCATCGACACATGGAAGCTGTCAACCTCGTCGCTGGTCACGTCTGTGAGAACCATTTTGATGGTCTGCGACTCAGGATCATAGTCCTTGTACTCGATCTTCGCCGAAACCTCCTGCAGGTTGGACATTTTATCCATCCAGTCGGACGACTTCTGAAGCTCCGTATTGACAAACTCCAGTCCGTCACGCTCGACAAGGGTATCCTCCGCGGAAAACAGATTCGTGCCCAGTCCGAGACGGTTTCCTTCGATCTGAACGCCAAGCGCCGCAAGCGTGGTCGGGAAATTATCGACCGTCGCATATTCTCTGAAGTCCTTTCTCACAGGCTCCACCGGCGCATTGATATAGGCAGTGTAAACCTTTCTCCTGTAATCATAGGAGGCGGAGGAACAAAACTCCTTGTTCATGGTCGGATGGTCGCCGGACAGAATGATCGTTGTATTCTCATACCACGGCTGCTTCTGGCACCATTCCACAAAGTCCGCAACCTGGTTATCCGAGCAGCGGATCACATTTGCGTACTGCTCGTCATATTCCTCACCACACAGCTCACAGACATAACCATTCGGATAATGCGTATCAACCGTCAGCATGGTGAAGTCGAAGGGCGCATCCTCCTGCCCGAGTGCCGTCAGCCTGTCCTTCGCAAAAGCAAACAGCTTCTGATCCTCGAATCCCCACCAGACCTTATAGTCGGAGGGCAGCTCGCCATCCGTGGTGTAATACTTCCAGTCATAGAAGTCATAATTTCCGTGCTCGGTGAAGCAAAGCCGTCTTCCGCCAAAGGTCGCGTCCGAACCGAAGCTCATCTCCATGTTATAGCCCTGCGCTTCAAGGATGTCTCCCAGACAGGTGAGGTCGGAGAAGAACGAGGTCTGTGTATTCATGAAGTTGGTACCGACACCCTTGAGCTCAAGCGGAATCTTCAGCGGCAGGCCGCTTGTCGCGGCAAACATCCCGCCCATGGTCCACGTCGAATACTTGAGAGAATTGCCTCCGTCCAGCACCTTCTTGTCAGAGCCGGAGAAGTTCTCATTTTCCCGGGAAATCTCCGTCAGACGCGGAATGTAGTTCGTGTCAAACAGACCGCCGCTTGCCTTGTCCGCGTAGGATACTTCCATCGACTCAAGGAAAATATAGATCAGGTTGCGCTTCTTCTCCGGGAACGTCAGCTGCACCTTTGTCGGATCCACATAGTTGTCTTCGATCCAGGTGGAATCCTCGCCCAGAGAGCTCAGATGCTCGGATACGCCAAGCTTGATCCACAGGCCGGAAATCTGGATGATGCCGAAAACGGCCGCGATGATGGCGCAGACAGGAAGAAGCCATACCCGGAACAGGTTCCTGGCCTTCGTATCCTTTTTCTCATGATCCGCCCGGAGGGCCGACTCCATCTCGGGGGTAAGCTCCGCCGGAAGACGGGTTTTCTTTCCGTCCTCCCCCTTCACCCTGCGCCCCTTTGGCGGCTGCTTTTTCATCAGGAACAGATGCTCGACGATCATCAAAGCCGCCAGGATGATGACACCCGGAAGAACCGCAAACAGGATGTAGCTCCGGATAATCCCGGAATCCGTCCCGTTCAGCGGCTGGGTCATGGTAAAAATCACTTCATCCAGCGTCAGATCGCCCCATTCCGTCAGAACCCACTGCGCGCTTCGCCCTGCGATGACAAAAAAGGTAATCGCAAAATAAAGAAGAAAGCGAATCACCTTTGTACGGGTCTTTTCTCTTGAAAACTCTCCTTCTTTTGTCAAGTCCTCTTTTCTTGGATTTTCTTCTGTACTGTTCATCATATACCTCACTCACTAAAAAAGACGAAAGGCATTATAACAGTTTCATGACTCGTACTCAATATTTCTGTAATATTTTTCTTCTCCTTTTCACATTTTTCTTTTCCCCTTTTGCCATTTTCCCCCATAAAAAAAACGCCACCCGCCGCAGCTTCCTCCGGAAATCAACGGTTTTCGGGTGATGTTTCTGTCTGTTTTCAGGCCTTACGCGCTTTGCGGGATCTGTGCTATGCGCGGCCTGTCCTTTGCGCGGCCTGTCCTTTGCGTGCCTCATATTTTCCTGGAGATGATATATTTGGGCCGTCCCTTCACCTCTTCATAGATCCGGGCAATATAATAGCCGATGATCCCCAGGGAGAACATGATAACGCTCCCGATCAGCAGGATCAGAAGGATCACCGTGGTGAAGCCTTCCACTGCGTGCCCCGTGCAGTATCGCACCAGTGTCTGGATGCCCAGCACAACCGCAAGCACAAAAACAACGATTCCCGCTCCCGTCACAAATTGCATGGGTGCGGTTGAATATCCGACGATATTGCTGACGGCATAGGAGATCAGCCTGCGGGTCGACCACTTCGATTCTCCTGCCTCTCGCTCCTGCACATCGAACTCTACTGATGCATGCCGGAATCCGATCCAGGCACTCATGGCACGGAAAAATGCATTTCGTTCAGGCATCTCCAGGATGCTTTCCACAGCCTTCCTGTCCAGCAGCTTAAAGTCTGACGCATGCGTCATATCGATCTTCACGGCTCTTGACATGATCCGGTAGAAAATACCGGTCGCTGCGCGGTGGGCGGCGGATTCTTTTCCCCGCGTCCGCTTGCTCCCCTCAACGACCTCATATCCCTTTTCCCACAGGCGGTACATCTCCACCAGCGTCCCGGGCGGGTGCTGCAGGTCGCAGTCTATCACTGCGCTGCAGTCCCCGCGGGATTCGGAAAGGCCTGCAAAGATCGCAGCCTCCTTTCCAAAGTTGCGGGAAAAATGAATGCCCCGTACATGCTCATTGTTCCGGTGGGCCTCACAGATCTCATCCCAGGTATGATCCTTTGAACCGTCATCCACAAAGATCATCTCGTAGGGAATCTGCTGCGATGTCAGAAGCTCATCCAGCACCTTTACAGCACGCGGCAGCATCTGTTCTTCATTGTATGCGGGGATAACTACGGATAGCATGGTCTGTTCTTTATTCTTTCGTTGGAAATTCTTTCAGGCTTTTTCTGTCTGCTCCGTCTCCGGGCCGGCTCCGGCCGGGTTTTCTTTCAGGCTTTTTCTGTCTGCTCCGTCTTCGGGCCGGCCCCGGCCGGTTTCGTTTTCCCGGAATTCCGGAATACGATCAGCTTCGAGAAAACATAATTCAGCACCATGACCACCGCGCTTACCAGGATCTTGGCCCACATGCCTTTCACTCCCAGGAGCGTTGCATTCAGGCCCAGGCTGACCAGAAGCGGTACACTGACAATCTCGAAGATACCGGTCAGGATCCTCGCGCCAACAAAGAGCACCGCCTCACGCAGCACAAACCGGAGCTCCCAGTTATAGCTGCGAAACACCCACAGCTTGTTGGTAATATAGGCAAATGCGACCGCCGCCACCCAGGCAAGCGCATTGGAGACCGCCACGCTCCAGCCGAAGGTTCTGACAAAGAGCGCGTAGGCCGCCCAGTTGACAAGAGTCGTGAGGACACCGGTGATAAAATATACGATCAGTTCACGGTATTTTTGAATCAGTTCTTTCATAATTGCGTATCATATCACATTCCTGCGTCAAAGCTCAACCGTGTTTGGGAATGGTCGTAATTCGGCAATCCTCAGCGTGTTACTGGGTGTGGCGTATGTGATCCGGTCTCAAAGATTCTCAGGCCGCACGGCGGCGTACGTTTCCCAGCTGTCTGCCGCACTGGCGCCGCTCAGGTCTGCGGTCTCGCTGAAGGTTTCTACTGTGACCGTATACGGGCTGCTGCCTTCCACATAAACGGTTCCATCGGTTCCGATGACGGATACCGGATTGCCATCCTCATCTGTCAGGCTTCCCATCAGGCTGAGCGATGTCAGAGTGCTGTCGCCGGTGACGATCCAGGAAGATCCTTCATCGATATACAGGCTGCAGGTACCTTCGCCTTCTCCTCCCGAATAGGTCGTATCCTCGATGCATGCCCCGGTCAGCGTACTGCTTTGGGTCAGATAGAAATCAAGGTTCGAGATCCTGTCCCAGATCACATCGCCTTCCATCTCCTGCCCGATTCCGGTAAAGCTGCAGTCCGCTCCGTTTGCTCCGGCAGTACCCCATCCGCGGCCGTTCGCATTGCCGGTGCAGCGAAGGAAGAAATCCGACTGATCAGCGTAGTTGATATCGACATCGTTCAATATGAAGGTCGACTGCGTATTGGTGGTGTAGAACATTCCGCCCGCCTGCGCGGTCAGTGTTCCTCCAACCATTTCAAACGTCCCGTTTCCATCCTCCGCGTCACCGGACATGGACTGGTAAACGATAACGTTCCAGAGCACATCATTCTGCTCATTGTCGTCCGGCATGTTGCCCGTGAGGCTGCAGTCAAACAGACGGATCGAATTCAGGCCTTCGATACAGGTCGCCTCGGAAGCATTCGCCGTAAGCGTCGCGCCATGAACCGCAATGTCTGCCGTGGAGTAGACCGCGGGACTTCCGATTCCATTTGTCGTAAAAGTTCCTCCGTCCACGACCATGGTGCCGCCTCCCCTGTCGGAGCGGATCGCGGCCGAGGAGCCGCCCTGGGTTGTTACATCCAGGTTCCACGCATAGAGCGTCCCGCCGCCTGCGGCATGGATGCCTCCCGAGGTGCCCTGCTGTGTCGTGATCGTGCTGTCCGCAAGATACACCGTTCCGTCTCCATAGGCAAATGCGCCCGCGCCGCCTGCCGAATCGGTGTCGATCGTGCTGTCCGAAATATACAGGGTTCCATCCGTGGAAAGCAGCGCGGCAGCGTTTCCGTAAAAGCTGGATGTATTCCCGGAATCAGAGTCATCACTCTTCCTTGTAACGGCCGCCCCTTTGACGACAGCGGCCGCATCGGATCCGCTCACCAGAATCGCATTCTCATCGGTACCTGTCGATTCGATATCACCGGTGAATTCCTGAGAATCTGATGTGACCTCATTGACCGCCGCGTATGTCACGCTTTCCTGTCCCCCGGGGCCGCCGGCTCCATCCGGACCGCCGGCTCCGCCAGGACCTCCGTTCCCGTCCGGCGCCTCGCCTGACGGCTTCTCCGGCGGTGTTGTCCCGTCTCCTCCCGGGCCGCCGTTCCCGTCCGGTGCCTCGCCCGACGGCTTCTCCGGAGGCGTTGTCCCGTCTCCTCCCGGACCGCCGTTTCCATCCGGCGCCTGCAATTCCGTATTCTCTGTCCGGGCATCACCCGCCTGTGTCTTTGCGCTCTGTTCCTGCGCCACTTCCGAAGAAGCGTCTGAACGACATGTATCCCCGGCCAGAGACGGCAGCGCCAGATTCGCCGCCACAGACAATGACAATAACGAACAAACAAACAGGTTTCTCTTCTTCATGATCCATGCCTCCTTCTCGAATAACTCTGAGCCTTTTGCCGGTACCGTTCACGGCTTCTTTCAACCCGCCCGGAACAGTGCCTGCTGCTCGGTTTTTCATCTGCGATGGAAAAGAGAATACCTGTCTGCTTTGTGTAAACTGTGTTTTGAACGTTAATTGAAAATTAATCCACCTGTGGGAAAGGAACCGTGAATCGTAACTTACGATTCACGGCCGATCTGAGCTTATTTCCTGACCAGCAGTGACTCTCCCGTCATCTCCGCCGGCTTCTCCATCCCCATCATCTCGATCAGCGTGGGCGCAATGTCAGCCAGGCAGCCGCCCTCTCTCAGGGTATAGGCGGGATCATAATTCACCATGATAAAGGGAACGGGATTGGTCGTATGAGCCGTCCAGGGTTCTCCCGTCTTACTGTCCACCATCGTCTCGGCGTTTCCATGATCCGCACAGATGAAGAGCTGTCCGTCCACTTCTTCAACAGCCTCCACCACACGTCCGATACACTGATCGATGCAGGCGACAGCCTCTATGGCGGCCTTCTCCACGCCGGTGTGGCCTACCATATCAGAGTTGGCAAAGTTTGTGATGATCACGTCATACGCGCCGGATCGGATCTTCTCGATCAGGGTATCGCATACCTCCTGCGCGCTCATCTCCGGCTTCAGATCGTAAGTCGCCACCTTCGGGGAAGGAATCAGAAAACGGTCTTCCCCTTCATTGGGCGCTTCCACGCCGCCGTTGAAAAAGAAGGTCACGTGGGCGTATTTCTCCGTCTCTGCGATCCTGGCCTGCTTCATGCCATTGGCGGCAAGCCACTCGCCGAAGGTATTCTCAATCACATCTTTTCTGAAAGCAACTTCTTTGTTCGGGATCGTCTCGTCATAGTCCGTAAAGCAGACGTAAGTCACCTGCTTCCGGGGACCTCTGTCGAAGCCGTCAAACTCATCACTGCAGAAGGTCCGGGTAATCTCCCTGGCGCGGTCCGGGCGGAAATTGAAGAAGATAATGGAATCTCCGTCCTCAATGGTGGCCACCGGCGCACCGTTCTCCATCACCACCGTGGGCAGGACGAATTCATCTGTCTCACCCTTCTCGTAGGACTGTGTCACGGCCTCAAGGGCAGAGGATGCCGTTTCACCTTCGCCGAGGGTCATGGCCCGATACGCCTTCTCGATGCGATCCCAGTTTTTATCCCTGTCCATCGCATAATAACGGCCGCCCACTGTCGCGATCCTGCCGCATCCGATCCTGTCCATCTCGTCCTGCAATTCCTGGACATACCCTTTTCCGGATTCCGGAGACGTGTCCCTCCCATCCAGGAAACAGTGTACATATACCTTCTCCAGTCCATGGCGCTTTGCCAGCTCCAGAAGCGCATAGAGATGGGAGTTGTGGCTGTGCACGCCGCCGTCGGAGAGCAGGCCATAGAGATGAAGGCTCGTTCCCTTTTCCTTTGCATTGTTCACAGCCTTCAAAAGCGCCTCATTCTCAAAGAAGGTTCCATCCTCGATCGTATTCGAGATCCTGACCAGATCCTGATACACGATACGGCCGGCCCCTATATTCAGATGGCCCACCTCGGAACTGCCCATCTGTCCTTCCGGAAGACCCACGGCCAGGCCGCTGGCACTGCCCTTCGCGAAGGGGCACTCCTTCATCAGGCGATCCATCACGGGCGTATCCGCCAGAGCGATCGCGTTGTGCTCCTTCTCCTCGCTCAGACCATAGCCGTCAAGGATCAGCAATACGGTCGGCCTCTTCCCGTTCGTCTTTTCCGCAGCCTCCGCCGAGAATGTGCCGGCCGGAACGCCAGGCACAACTGCCAGAAGCATAAGCACAGCCAGCAAAACCGGAAGCAGTGATCTTTCGCTTACTCTGCCTCTCATTCAAAGAACCTCCCTTTCCAATGATTCAACCTGCCATCAGATTCCAGGGATCCATCCTGTCATCCGCTTCCAGGGATCTATCCTGTCATCCGCTTCCGATGATCCATCCTGCCATCAGCTTCCGATGACCCATCCTGTCATCCGCTTCCGGCAGGATACGCCGGAGCAGACGAACGCTCACTTCACTTCCTTACTGCTCTGCGGAAAGAAATGCGGCATATGCGTTCCTTGCTTCGTAGATGTCTGATTTGCTGGTGACCTCCATCGGAGCGTGCATGTTCAGAACCGCGATGCCCGCGTCCACAACATCCATGCCGTACAGCGCGCTGATATACGCGATTGTCCCGCCGCCGCCGATATCGACCTTCCCAAGCTCCGCCGTCTGGAACGCCACATCCGCCTCGTCCATCACACGCCTTACCCAGGCAAAATACTCCGCGTTCGCGTCATTGCTTCCTGATTTTCCGCGGGAGCCGGTATATTTATTGTATACGATGCCATGTCCGAAATAGGCGGAATTCTTTTTCTCGTACGCCTCTCCGTACAGCGGATCATACGCAGCCGACACATCGGAGGAAAGCATCCTGGAAGAAGAAAGCGCCCGGCGAAGCGCCAGCTCGGAATACTGTCCGCACCGGTCCATCAGATCCGCCACCGCATTTTCGAAGAAACGGCTCCGCGCGCCGGTAGCGCCGACCGACCCGATCTCTTCCTTATCCGTCAGCAGGCAGCAGGCAGTGTACTGTGGATGCTCCACGCGGAAAAATGCATCCAGCGAGGTAAACGCGCATACTCTGTCGTCCTGTCCGTAACCTGCGATCATGCTGCGGTCCAGTCCAAGATCCCGCATCCTGCCGGCCGGGACAACCTCCAGCTCCGCGGAAAGGAAGTCATCTTCTTCCATTCCATACTTCTCCTTCAGAATCGCAAGGATATTCTTCCTGACAAGCTCCTTCGCGGCACTGCCTTCCTTCTCACCGTCTGCACAGGCTTCCTTCGCGGTTTTTGCTTCGTCCGCCCTGATCGTCAGAGGCCTGGAGCCGACAAGGACATCCAGATTTTCTCCCTTGATGGCATCCTCAAGCTTTTTGGCCATCTGATCCTTTGACAGATGGATCAGAAGATCTGTGACACAGAATACAGGATCATTCTCCTCTTCCCCGATGCTGACATCGACAACGCTTCCGTCCTTTTTCGCGATTACCCCATGAATCGCAAGCGGAGTCGTCGTCCACTGATACTTCTTCACCCCTCCGTAATAATGCGTGTCCAGAAAGGCCATCTCGGTATCCTCATAGAGCGGCACCTGCTTCAGGTCAAGTCTCGGAGAGTCAATATGAGCGCCCAGGATCCGAAGTCCCTTCGCGATCGGCTGCGTACCGACCGTGAACAGCGCGATCGTCTTCTTCATCCAGACCGCGTACACCTTGTCTCCTGCCTTCAGGGT
>CAJOQO010000339.1 GCA_905236545.1 uncultured Lachnospiraceae bacterium | reverse complement strand
TCGCGCAATACTCGTGATTTTAATCGTGAGATACGCGCGCAAAGTGATCTTCCCTTCATCGTGAATACAATCTCGCGATGAAGAATAAAAGCGGGAGTTTTCCCATTACTGAGAAAAAATGCGAGTTAAACTGACAGTTGCCTATGACGGCACGAACTATCACGGATACCAAAGCCAGGTCAACGGCGCGTCTGTCCAGGATGTCCTGGAGGAGGCCATTGAAGGTCTCTTCGGTCAGAAGATCCGGACCATGGGGGCGAGCCGGACGGATGCAGGCGTGCATGCCGAGGGAAATGTCGCTGTCTTTGACGTGGAGACGCGGATGGATCCGACGAAGATCTGTTACGCGCTGAATTCCAGACTGCCGCAGGATGTGCGGATCATGGATTCCTGTCAGGTGGCGGATACATTTCACCCGCGGTTTCAGACGACGGTCAAGACCTACAGATACCATATCCTGAACCGGAGGTTTCCGGACCCGCTCACCAGGAATACAGAGATGCACTATTACTATCCCCTTGATGAGGAGAAGATGAACGAGGCGGCTGCCTGTCTGGTGGGAGAACACGATTTTGCATCCTTCGCGGCATCAGGGTTCTCTGCAAAGACCACCGTTCGTACAATTTACCGCGCGGAGGTCGTCCGCACGGGTGACAGGGTCGTCTTCACGGTGACCGGGAACGGTTTTCTCTATAATATGGTACGGATCATTGCCGGAACGCTGCTTGAGATCGGCGGAGGCAAGTATCCTCCTCAGAAAATGAAAGACATTCTGGAGGCGAAGGACCGTGCGGCGGCCGGCCCGACTGCAATTGCGAAGGGGCTGGTACTTGAGAGGATCGAGTATCCGGAGGCGGAGAGCTGACAGGGCTCTTAGGCAGATGGAATCAACCCGCCCGGACGGGACAGAAAAGTATGCCGCAGATGATATTGCGTGATGAATCCGGTCATCCCGCTCGGACGGGATGGAAAGGCAGGATACTTTCATTCCTGAAAAGGAAGTTTACTTCGGAGGTGGCTATGTTTGGAAAAAAGAAGAGAGTGATCGAGAAGTTCCCGTATGACCCGAAGAAGCAGGAGCCTGTGATCCGGGCGAGCATCTGTACGGGAGAGAAAGTCGCGGGATTTCGGGACAGAGACGGCGGGACTCTTCATGAGGTCACGCTGATCCGGGATTATGAGGATATGAAGGCATTTCTTCAGGCCTATGGCCTTTCCGAGGATGAGGTCCGAACGATCTACTGACCGGGGATCTTTTTCAGAATCGCAAAATACAGGCTTGACATCAAAAATCATGTTCTTTATAATAATTCGTGCGGTCTTCCCAAACCGCACGATTTTTTGTGCCCGAAGGCACACGCAGTGACGGAAAGGCGTAGGAGAAGGTAATCTGAGCCCGACCTCCTGCAAGCGCACACAAGACCTGCGGAGGTATTGTGTGCGAGGCAGAGTTCATACCATTGCCCCGGAATGACAGGCTGCCATGCATATATTCATTTTGACAACATCAGGAGGAAATATTCATGAGCACATTCATGGCGAAAGCGAATGAAGTCGAGCGCAAGTGGTATGTAGTTGACGCTGAAGGCGTTACGCTCGGACACCTGGCTGCTGAAGTCGCCAGCATTCTGAGAGGAAAGAAGAAGCCCATTTTTACACCGTATGTAGACTGCGGTGATTATGTTGTAATCGTAAATGCAGAGAAGATCAAGGTATCCGGCAAGAAGCTCGATCAGAAGATCTACTTCCGCCACTCCGAGTATGTCGGCGGTGTCAAGACTCTGACACTTCGTCAGATGCTCGAGAAGCATCCGGAGCGTGTTGTTGAGCATGCAGTCAAGGGTATGCTTCCGAAGGGTGCACTTGGTAAGCAGATGTATTCGAAGCTTCATGTCTATGTAGGTCCGAACCATGAGCAGGCAGCTCAGAAGCCGGAAGTACTTACAATCAGATAATAGGAGGATACGAAAGTGGCAAGCGAAAAGTTTTATGGTACTGGTAGAAGAAAAAGCTCTGTTGCCAGAGTATACCTCACACAGGGAACTGGCAAGATCACGATCAACAAGCGCGATATCGATGATTTCTTCGGCATGGAGACGCTGAAGGTCGTCGTCCGTCAGCCGCTTACAGCGATTGACGGTAACGGAAAGTATGACCTGATCGTCACGGTTCATGGCGGCGGGTACACAGGACAGGCAGGCGCGATCCGCCACGGCCTTGCACGCGCACTCGTAAAGATGGATCCGGAACTTCGCCCGACACTGAAGAAGGCCGGCTATCTCACACGTGATCCGCGTATGAAGGAAAGAAAGAAGTACGGTCTCAAAGCAGCGAGACGTGCTCCGCAGTTCAGCAAGCGCTAAACAAAACTTCAAAATGCCCAAAAACCCCGGAAATGCTGTATTTCCGGGGGTTTTCGCGTGTTTGTCGGTCTCGATTATCGTTTCGAGAACTGCGGTGCGCGTCTCGCTGCTTTGAGGCC
>CAJOQO010000338.1 GCA_905236545.1 uncultured Lachnospiraceae bacterium | reverse complement strand
GGGGACCGCGGCGGTCAGTGTATGTGCCTGATTCAGAGACTCAGCCGGATGTCCGGATCAAATCCGCGCAGGATCGGGCTGTCCGCGACCATTGGCGATCCCGAAGAAGCAGGGCGCTTCCTGGCTGCCGGGAGCGGGAGAGGGACGGTCATCCCGCAGATCCAGATCAAAGGGATGAGATGGAGACTCTCGATGGAGCATTTTTACAACACTGCCCCACAGGCCTCGGACATCGTGGAGAATCCGGAGAAGCCGGCATGGTCGGGAGGCGTCCCGTCCCAGGCCGGGCGGTTCCTCAGTACGACGGCAGCGCCCGCGGCCGATGAAACCGGCGCCGCTTCTGCCGTTTCCGGCGCACCCTTTGAAGGATCCGAACCGTCCGGAAGTCCTTTCGAAGGATCCGAATCGTCCGGAAGTCTTTTCGAAGGATCCGAACCGTCCGGAACTGCCCCTGTATCTCTCGTCCGCGCGGACGGGCGAAGCCGCGCGGCAACCGACAAGGCACCGCTCGCCGCGGATCCCGGGATGGGCTACATCTTTGAGCACACGCGCGGGAAAAAATGCCTGGTGTTCAGCAATTCCCGCGAGGAGTGTGAGGAAGTCACGACCACACTCCGCGCTTACTGCGAAGCGAACCATGAGCCGGACCGTTTTCTCATTCATCACGGCAATCTCTCCGTCTCCTTCCGGGAGACCGCTGAAGACGAGATGCGGGATGAAAACAGCGCATTGACCACCTGCACGACTTCAACGCTGGAGCTGGGAATCGATATCGGAAAACTCGAAAGAGCATTCCAGATCGACGCACCCTTCACCGTATCCGCATTTCTCCAGAGAATGGGGCGGACCGGACGAAGAGGCGAGCCCTGTGAAATGTGGTTTGTTATGCGGGAAGAGCATGCGGAGCCGCGCGACCTGCTTCCTGACAAGGTGCCGTGGCGGCTGCTGCAGGGAATCGCGCTCGTGCAGCTCTACCTGGAAGAGCGCTGGGTCGAACCGCCCCGGAAGGGGCGGATGCCGTTCAGTCTCCTCTATCATCAGACCATGAGCACGCTGGCCGGAAGCGGTGAAATGACGCCTGCGGAGCTGGCATCGCGCATCCTGACACTGGCACCCTTCGAGCGCATTTCGAAAGAAGACTTCCGTACTCTGCTTCTCGACCTGATCGGGAAGGATCACATCCAGAGGACGGAAAATGGCGGCCTGATCGTAGGCCTGAGCGGGGAGCGGATCACGAATTCCTTTAAGTTCTATGCCGTTTTTCAGGAAAATGAAGAGTACAGTGTCCGCTGTGAGTCGCAGGAGATCGGAACGATCGTCAAACCGCCCCCCATCGGCGACAGAATCGCCATCGCCGGGCATGTGTGGGTGGTGGAGGAAGTCGACCGCGCGCATCATCAGGTATACTGCCACATGATAAAAGGAAAGGTGCCGGCGTATTTCGGCGATGAGCCGGGGGATATCCATACGAGGATTCTTGAGAAGATGCGGGAAGTCCTCCTGGATACGAAGATGTATCCTTATCTTTTGAAAAATGCGCAGGCGCGTCTTGCCACTGCGCGTGCGGACAGCGCGCACAGCGGCATCGCATACCGCCCTCTGGTGAGTCTTGGCGGTAAAATGTACTGCCTGACGCCGTGGCTGGGCAGTTATTCCTTTCTCGCGCTGGAACGTTTTCTGCGGATCCGCTGCGCGAAACGGCTGGGCCTGAAAGGATTCAACTCGGTGCGCCCGTATTTCATCCAGTTTACACTGGACGTCACGCCAGAGGAATTCGTGGAGATAACGCAGGAAGAGGTACGCGCCGGGATCGATCCCATGGAGCTGCTCTACCCGAAGGAAGTGCCGGTCTTTGATAAATACGACGACATCCTCAGCGCCGAACTGGTGCGCAAAGGCTTTGCGCTTGGCGTCCTCGACGTGGAAGAGATGAAAAGCCGCGTGCTGGAATGGACTGTGCAGCAGGTATTGTGAAAGTATGGGAAATCATGATATGTTAGAAAAAATGTCCACCTGTGCGGTTGGATCACTATCGTGATCCAACCCCTCTACCCTCATTCGCAAAACCCGCGCTTCGCAAAGCTCAGCGCTACT
>CAJOQO010000337.1 GCA_905236545.1 uncultured Lachnospiraceae bacterium | reverse complement strand
GTTTTAAGGAGGTGCTCCTGTTGTGGTTACTACAGTAATTGCGGTTCTGATTGCTGTTGCTGCTGCACTGGTTATCGCGATCCCGGTTACATCCAAGGTCGCAGTCGATCGCCGTGTCAAAGAAGATCAGGCGAAGATCGGCAGCGCGGAGGAGAAGGCCAGACAGATCATTGATGACGCACTGAAAAGCGCAGAGACAAGGAAGCGTGAGGCTCTGCTGGAGGCGAAGGAGGAAGCTCTCAAGATCAAGAATGAGTCGGAGAGAGAAGCCAAAGAACGCCGGGCAGAGGTGGCGCGTCTGGAAAAGCGTGTCATGCAGAAGGAAGAAACTGCTGACAAGAAGCTTGAGGCTCTGGAACGCCGGGAGGCAAGTGCAGCGCAGAAGGATGAGGAACTCCGTAAGAAACAGTCCGCAGCAGACAAACTGCTCGGACAGCGTCAGCAGGAACTGGAACGAATCTCTGGTTTAACCTCCGAACAGGCAAAGGAATATCTTTTAAAATCTGTTGAAGACGAAGTAAAGACCGATGCTGCAAAGCTCTACAGGGAGCTGGAGAATGAGGCGAAGGATTCCGCGGCCAAGAAGGCCCAGGAGTATGTCGTCACAGCGATCCAGCGCTGTGCAGCAGACAACATCGCGGAAGCGGCGATCTCTGTGGTTCAGCTGCCGGGCGATGAGATGAAAGGCCGTATCATAGGCCGGGAGGGCCGCAATATCCGGGCAATTGAGACACTGACCGGAGTGGACCTCATCATTGATGACACACCTGAAGCGGTCGTTTTGTCCAGCTTTGATCCGATCCGCCGTGAGGTGGCAAGGGTGGCGTTGGAAAAACTGATTGTGGATGGCCGGATTCATCCAGCGAGAATTGAAGAAACGGTTGAAAAGGCGAAGAAGGAAGTGGAAAACGGCATCCGGGAAGCCGGGGACGAAGCCTGCATGCAGGTTGGCGTTCATGGCATCCATCCGGAGCTGGTAAGACTTCTGGGCAGGATGAAATTCCGTACCAGTTATGGGCAGAACGCGCTGAATCATTCGATAGAGGTTGCGCATCTTGCGGGATTGCTTGCGTCTGAGTGCGGCGTAGATGTACGCACTGCGAAGCGTGCCGGCCTGCTTCATGATATCGGAAAGTCGATTGATCATGAGGTGGAAGGAACGCATGTGCAGATCGGCGCGCAGCTTTGCCGAAAGTACAAGGAATCGAATATTGTGGTCAATGCCGTGGAGTCTCACCATGGCGACGTAGAGGCGGAATCCCTGATTGCGTGTCTGGTACAGGCTGCTGATACCATATCTGCAGCGCGTCCCGGAGCCAGAAGGGAGACCCTGGAAACATATACCAACAGACTGAAACAGTTAGAAGATATCGCCAATTCCTTCAAGGGAGTTGACAAATCATTTGCCATTCAGGCAGGCAGAGAGATTCGAGTAATGGTAGTTCCGGAGCAGATCAGCGATGCAGACATGACGTTCCTGGCAAGGGATGTTGCCAGACAGATCGAGTCCGAACTGGAATATCCGGGTCAGGTGAAGGTCAGTCTGATCCGAGAGTCAAGGGTTGTTGATTACGCGAAATGAAAAAACTGCCGCGGCGAAATTGCCGCGGCAGTTTTTTCATTGGTTAATGTCTGTGGGGAAGGAGCTGTGAATCGGAACTCTTTTATTCGACGCCTTCCCCGGGATATGCTATAATGGAAAGGAACTGAAAACAGGGTTTACCATGTAAGGAGAACAGGGTTATGAAGAATTCTTTTAGAAACAAGATGTTTGCAGTTACTGCTGCTGCGGTATCCTCATTCCTTCTTCTTTCCGGATTCGATTCCACGCTGACCGCGGAGGATGTCCTTGAGAAGTCAAGAGGGGCATGGGAGCAGGCGGGCGGTTTTACTGCAGCAGTTGTTGCTGATGCGGATCTTTCGATCGATGTGGTAGCCGGAGAAGCGACACAGTCCCTTCCGATCAAGGGCAATGCTGACTACGAGGTTCAGTATATCGCGGAACCCTTCGCATTGTCTGTTTGCGGGAACGCATCCGGGGACGCCCCCGCGATGGGAATGGCAGGCGGCATTGAGATGGATGCGTATATCGTTGAACAGGAAGACGGATCCGGAATCTCCTATATCAGGATGCCGATCACTGGCGATAACGCGTGGCATGCGGCCACGATTACGGCAGAGGATCTTTCGCAGATGAAGGAGGGTCTGGCAGCGGCCATGAAGGGAGAGGCGCCGGCCGATCTCAATGTTTCCGGAATCGATCTGAGCGGGATCATCGAGCAGATATCCGGAGACATGCTTCTTTCTTCCGAGCCGGTCAGTGTTGACGGAGTCGACTGCTATGAGATCTCCAAGTCAATTGACGGTGAAACTTTGTCCGGCATCCTTTCACAGGTTGCTTCCTCCATTCCGCAGGCAGGACTTGATGAAGCATCCCTTTCCGCGTTTCAGACACTCTTCAGCGGCCTGAAGGCAGATGTTTTTACCGACTGCAGTGTAGAGGACTTTGTTCCGATGTATGCTGAGATAGATCTTTCCGGAAGCGATTTCAATACGATTGGACAGATGGTCGGATCAATGATGGGAATGGGAGGATCAGAAGACAGCACGCAGGTGCCTCAGGTGAATGTTGCAGTCAATGCACTCAAATGCACCGTCAGCTATTATGAAGTGCCTGAAGAGATTACTGTTCCGGAGGAAGCGCTTATGACGGAGGTTGAGACGATGATTTCTGTTTCTGACCTGACAGGGACGGATTCCACTGAACCGGCTGCGGAGTAATCGCTTAACAAAACGGTATTTCATCCCCCTGACGCAAAGGATCACAGGATGTGACCAAAGCTGTGGCAGGAGTGGAAAACAGCTGTCTGCAGGATGGAAAAACTGCCGCGCCCTTGTGCCGCGGCAGTTTCTCTGTTCCGGGATCTGTACAGTTCCACCGGAAATTGTCAGGATCCTAATGATTTCGGAAATTTCCCGATCTGGAGAAGAAAATGCAAAAAATATTGGACATTGCGCCCCTGTCATACTATTATTAACGGAAATGGCGTTTCACCAAATAAGGATTGGAGGAATGGAGTATGGAGAAGGTAGTTGCTTTCATTGATTCAGTGGACAGCTTTGTCTGGGGGTGGTGGATGATCATTCTGCTGCTCGGAACTCATATTTTTATGACGATCCGGACCGGGTTTATCCAGAGAAAAACATTGAGCAAGGGGATCAGGCTGTCCGTTTCAAAGGATCCTGACGCAGAGGGAGAGGTTTCTTCCTTCGGCGCACTGACTACAGCTCTGGCGGCAACGATCGGAACCGGCAATATCATCGGCGTCGGAACCGCGATTGCCCTTGGCGGACCGGGTGCCGTGCTGTGGTGCTGGCTGACCGGCGTGTTCGGGATCGCGACCAAGTACGCGGAATCTCTGATCGCTGTCAAGTACAGAGTCAAGACAAAGGACGGACGTATGCAGGGCGGCGCGATGTACGCACTGGAGCGTGGCCTGAATATGAAGTGGCTGGGTGTGCTGTTTGCGATCTTTGGCGGGATTGCCTCTTTTGGAATCGGCTGCGCAACACAGGTCAACGCGATTGCCACAGTCGCAAATGAGAATTTTAACTGTCCGGCATGGGTGGTCGGAGTCGTGACAGGCGTTCTGGTGGCGATCGTCATCTTCGGCGGAATCAAGTCAATCGCAAGTGTCTGCGAGCGCCTGGTTCCCTTTATGGCAGTCTTTTATGTAATTGGCTGCATCGTGATTCTGTGCATCAATTATGACTTTATTATTCCGGCGTTCGGAGCGATCATACGTCTGGCATTTACACCGGGCGCTGTGGCCGGCGGTCTTGTCGGCAGCGGTATCCGTGCGGCAATCCAGTATGGCGTCGCACGCGGACTGTTTTCCAATGAATCCGGAATGGGCTCCGCGCCGATCGCCGCCGCAGCGGCACAGTCCCGCAATCCGGTTCGTCAGGCGCTGATCGCTTCCACAGGAACCTTCTGGGATACGGTTGTAGTCTGCCTGATGACAGGCCTTGTTCTTGTTACATCCATTATGAAGAACCCTCAGATTGATGTCAGCCAGATCGATAACGGCGGCAAGCTGACCAGCCTGGCGTTCGGACAGATCCCGCATGTCGGGCCGATCCTGCTTACCATCGGTATTATCACCTTCGCGTTTTCGACAGTGCTTGGATGGGCTTATTATGGGGAACGATGCGTGGAATACCTCGGAGGAAAAAGGGTTCTGGTCGCGTATCGCTGTGTCTATATCGCGGTTGCTGTCATTGCTCCGATTTCGGCGCTGAATCTGGTCTGGACGATTGCCGATATTCTGAATGCACTGATGAGTATTCCGAACCTGATCGCGGTTCTGTTCCTGTCAGGTGTTATCGTTAAGGATACAAAGCGGTTTATCAATGATCTGGACGCATGGGATGATACGCCGATTCCGGTAATCGACGACAGCACGGTTCCGCCGTCATCGAGTTCGAATGAGAAACAGATGAAATAAGGATCCGCCGCGAATGAATCGGTTCAGCGTCTCCCTGAACGGCATACGTTTGTATCAACCGGAGCGGGCGCCAGGAGATCCGATGGCGTTCCTGAATGGATAAGAGGTAGGGATGAACACGAAGGAAATTCCTTCCGTTGAAAAGACGGATCGGGAAAAAGATCTGAAAGAACGCATCGATGCGCTGATACAGGAGGCGAGAAAAGAGAACGGGATCCTCCGTTTTCAGGAGATCGCCGATTACTGTGATGATCTGGAAATGACAGATCGGGAATTCGATCAGGCGATCGATACGATAGCAAACCAGGGAATCGAGATTCAGCTTGCTCCCGATGAGGACGAGGACAGGCTTCTTCTTGAAGAGGAAGAAGAGAATCCTGATGATGATGTAATTGCCGCGGAGGAGAAGCGGGAACACGATACCGGGAATGTAACAGATCCGATTCATATGTATCTGAAGGAGATCGGACAGGTTCCCCTGCTGACTTCCGACCAGGAGATCGAACTGGCAAAGCGGGTTGAGCAGGGGGATAAGGATGCGAAAAGACAGCTGGAGGAAGCGAATCTCCGGCTGGTGGTTTCCATCGCAAAGCATTATACGGGGCATGGAATGAGCCTCATGGATCTGATCCAGGAGGGAAGCCTGGGACTGATCCGCGCAGTCGAAAAATACGATTATAAAAAAGGGTTCCGCTTTTCCACCTATGCGACATGGTGGATCAGGCAGTCCATCACGCGCGCGATCGCGGATCAGGGAAGGACGATCCGTATCCCGGTGCATATGGTGGAAAACATCAACAAGGTGAACCGGTCCGCCAGGGAGCTGGTCCAGAGACTGGGGAGGGATCCTACCCCGGATGAGATTGCGAAGGAGGCTCACATGCCTGTGGAACGGATCCGGGAGATTCAGAGAATCTCCCGAGAGCCGGTATCCATGGAGACGCCGGTAGGAGATGAAGAAGACAGCTCCCTGGGAGATTTCATCAGGGATGATACGACGCCTCATCCGGCCGATGAAGCGGCGAGGACGATGCTGCGCGAGCAGATCCGGGAGATTCTTTCCGATCTGACCGAGAGGGAGCAGCAGGTGCTCAGACTTCGGTATGGACTGGACGATGACCGTTCCAGAACCCTGGAGGAAGTCGGCAGGCAGCTCAATGTGACCCGGGAGCGTATCCGGCAGATCGAGGCGAAAGCGCTCAGAAAACTGAAGCGCAAGAATATACGCATGAGAGATTATCTGGAGTAGGAAAGTACGCATGAGGGATTATCCGGAGCAGGAAAGTACGCATGAGGGATTATCCGGAGCAGGAAAGGGGAAAGAGATTGAACAGAGGGTTCGGAAGGAGCAGGTTTTTTCCCGCGGCAGCGGTGATTGCGGCAATTCTGCTTTTGATGCAGGTTCCGGCCTGTGCCGCTGAGTACAATCATGCTTATCCGGCAGCCATAACCAAAAAGGGACTGTATGTCTGTCCGGGGATGGAGGAGGACGCGGTTGACCTTGGGATACAGCATGCGACGATTAATCTCAGCGTCAACGATTTCATGCCCGCAGAAGCTTACCGCAGCGAGACGTACAGTATCCCCTTTGAGTATGAGGGTACGACCTACTGGTTTGCAAAGGATGCGGTGGGCCGATATGATGAGGAGCTGCTGCGGCTCGCCCAGAATAAGGTCCTTGTCACGGCGATCCTGCTTCTTCCTTACCGGAGCGATGATATGCAGTACCTGATCTACCCGCCGGCGTTAGGAAAGAGCGCAAATTATTACCAGTGGAATATGACCGATGAAAACGCCGTGCGTGCGCTCAGGGCAATCGTTACCTTTTTCCAGCGAAGATATGCCGGACCTTCCGGAGCGCGCATCGTCGGGTGGATCGTCGGAAATGAGGTGAATAACTCCGGCGTATGGAACTGGGCGGGAGAAGTCGGCATCGATACTTATGTGGACGTTTATGCGGAGCAGGCTGCCCAGGTGTACCGGGCAGCGCGCCAGGTCTACAAGTATGCGCGGATCTATATGTGTCTGGATCACTACTGGACAGCAGCCAACGGAAGCTACTGGTATCCGGGAAAAGAGATCCTGACCCGTTTCGCGAAACGGATGTCCGCCAGAGGCCTTGGAAACGGAACCTGGTGCATTGCCTATCATCCATACAATATCAGCCAGTATGAGCCGAACATCATCAGCAACAGCGCCGCGGTGACCAACAAGGCGGACACACGCATCATCACCATGAAGAATCTGAAGGTGCTCACGGATTATGTAAAGAAAAAATATACCAAAAAGTGCAGGGTTATCCTGAGCGAACAGGGATATTCATCGGTTACCGCAGGGCGGGATACTTCAAAGGAGCAGGCAAGGAACATTGCGCTGGCGTATTACATCGCCCAGCAGAACAGCATGGTGGATGCCCTGATCCTGCACCGCCAGGTGGACCATACGGGAGAAGGGGAAAAATACGGGCTGTACACCAGCTGGGGTCTGGAGAACGCCGCTTATAAGAAGCCTTCCTGGACAGCTTACAAGTATGCGGACACCACGAAAACGAATTCTTACACAACCTACGCCGCGAAAAAGGCGAAAACGCTTTCCGGAAAGAGTGTAAAGAAGCTCTTTACGGTATCGAACGGGAAACTGAGCCCCATCAGGAACCTTTCCTGGAAGAAGACGTATACAGGAGGCTTCAAGGCATACGGGGCGCTGAGCGGCTTCCAGTATGAGAAGGGGGTTTATACCCTGACGCACGATTATGCGAGAAACGCGAATGTGCCATGGGGGATCATCCGCAAGGGAAAGATCAACTGCAAGACCTGTTCGAAGTTCGGCTTTGGGATCTATGTAAACAGCTCGGTCAGCGGGTCAGCGGTCGTTTATCTGAGACTGTGGTCCGGATCGAAGCATTATTTCGATGCTTCTGCCACCATCCCGTGCGCTGTACCGCATTCCCTGTACGTGGATCTGAAAAAATGGAAAAAGCGCGGCAAGATCACAAAGGTCGAGATCTATATCCGTCCTTCCGGCTCCGGCTGGACAGGAGAGACGGCAGCGCAGATTCATTCCATAGGAATCAGGAAATAAGCGATGGACAAAAAGAGTATCTTCGTCATCTGGGGCCGGCAGATCACGCAGATGGCATACGAACTGTGCGTCAGGGCTGATCTTGCCGGGATGATCCGCTCCTCCTGCAAAAAGGAAGATCCGCTGATCGCCCTGAAGCCGAATCTGGTGGGTCCGGTTCCTGCGTCTCAGGGCGCAACCACCCATCCGGAGATTGTGACGGGAGTGACAGCGTATCTTAGGGACAGCGGATATTCCAATCTGGTGATGATGGAGAGCTCCTGGGTCGGAGATAAGACATCGGACGCCCTGCTTGTAACCGGTTTCGGTGCCCTGTGCGAAAAGCTTTCGCTTCCGTTTATTGACCTGCAGACAGACAGCGCGGTTTCCGCAGATTGTGCCGGAATGACACTGAAAATATGCCGCAGGGCTCTTGAAGCGGACTATCTGATCAGCCTTCCTGTCATGAAAGGCCACTGCCAGACGGGTATGACCTGCGCGCTGAAGAATATGAAGGGCTGTATCCCGGGAGCGGAAAAAAGAAGATTCCACCGGATGGGGCTTCATAAGCCGATCGGTCATCTGTCGGCCGGCATAAAGGCAGGTTTTATCCTTGCGGACGCCATCTGTCCGGATCTGACCTTCGAAGACGGCGGGAATCCCGTGTGTCTGGACAGGCTGCTGTGCGCTGCGGATCCTGTCTTGCTGGATACCTATGTCTGCTCTGTCATGGGAATCGATCCGGAGGAGGTTCCCTACATCCGGATCGCGCAGGAGTGCGGAGCGGGAGAGGGGGATCTTGCCTCAGCGAGGATCGTGTCTGTTCTGGAGAAGGCGAAGGATGGAGAGGTATTCTATCTGACACAGGACCGGCCCCCCGGTACATGGGGACAGAGCGGAAGACAGGTATTGAATGTAAAGGAATATGTGCAGGATGTGGATTCCTGCTCCGCGTGTTATGGGACGCTTGTTCCCGTGCTCCATGCGCTGGAACAGGAAGGCGTGCTGAAGGATGTTCCCCATAAGCTGTGCATCGGTCAGGGATGGAGAGGAAAAAAGGGAGCTTACGGGATCGGCAGCTGCACGGCTGGTTTTACGTCGTCCCTTCCCGGCTGCCCGCCCTCGCAGGAGGCGATCGGACAATATCTGCGGGATCTGGCAAAGTCCTGCCGTGCTTGACGTATGCCATAGGCAAGTTTATAATGTACCGGGCCGATAATTGTTACAATATTGTTACGGGAGATCAGGATGAATCATAGTAAGGGTTTCGGAAAAAAAGCAGTTTTGTTTCTGGGAATGGTTACAGCTGTGACACTTCTTTTTGCGGTTGCTGCCTTTGCGGGCTGGAACACAACGGACAACGGTAAGAAGGTTACTTATACGGATGAAACCGGAACGGCTGTGACCGGATTCCGGATGATTAAGAAGGATGGGTATTATTTCGACAAGGATGGTTTCCTCCAGACCGGATGGAAGTCCACAGAGGACGGCTTCCGGTATTTCTCCCGGCAGGGAAAGCCCGGCTCCGGGCTTGGCGCCATGTATGCGGACGGGATCTTCCAGCTGGGGGAAGAGTGGTTCGGGTTCGATGAAAACGGCATCGTCATGACGGGCTTTCAGGAGCTTTCCAAAGACAGTTATTTCTTCAGCAAGTCCAAGGTTCTGGGAGAAAGAGGGATGGCTGCCAGAAACAAGTTTAAGGATCTTCCTGACGGACGCAGAGCTTACTTTGATGAGACCGGGCGTATGGTTTTTGACAAGTGGGTAAAAAAGCACAAATACTATATCGACGGAAACGGAAATATGGCCCGGTCCACCGTAACGCCGGACGGATCTGTCCTGAAAGAGGATGGAACGGTGAAAGAACAGCTGACCTCCAGCGCATTTTTCAAACTCAGCGGAAAGTACTATTTTTATAAGAAAGACAAAGGCCTTCTGAAAAACAAGGTTTTCGCTTATAAAGGGGAACACTATTACGTCGATAAGAACGGCGTCCGACAGAGCGGATGGATCAACTGGAAGGATCATGACTACTATTTCCTGCCGGAGGGAGAGGCGGTCACAGGCCAGAAGAAGATCGGCGGGGTTCTCTATACCTTTAACAGCGAAGGACAGCTGGAGGGGGAGAGAAGCGAGAAGGAAAAGGAAGAGGAAGAGCAGGAGACTCCGGGTTCGGTAAAGGTTCTCATCATGTGCGGCCATGGCCAGGGAGACTCCGGCGCCGTTGGCCTGGGAGGAAAGTATGTGGAGTCCTTCTACACGAGAGACTTCGGAAAGAGAATCTATGAGGCGCTTCAGGAGACAGACAACGTGGAAGCTGATCTGTTCAATACGAAGTACGATATGTTCCAGCAGATGAGGGCGACGGTCAATTCGTCCGGCGTTACGGGATCGGGCAGCAAAAAAAAGAAGGTGCTGAAGGCGATCAGGCGCAATTCCAGGATCCCCGACCTGACCTCGTATGATTATGCTCTTGAGGTTCATTTTAACGCGACGGCGTACAGCGCAAAGGATCCGGGCGGGGACGGTAAAAAGAAGGGTACCGGAACCTATGTCAATGTCCACAAAAAATCTTCGAACCGCAAGATTGACCGCAAGATTATCTCTGCTTTGAACGGCCTTGGGCTGAATACATGGGGAAGCGGTGTGTACGGCTCTTCCGGCCTTCTGAACGCAAGGATCTTTACGGAGATCGGCGTTAATTATACGCTGCTGGAAACCTGCTTCATAGACGACAGGGACGATATGAAGTTTTACCTGAAGAAGCGTGATGCGATGGCCAGTGCGGTCGCAGGAGCAATCTCGAAGTATTTTCGGTGATGATCAATACGGATAACGGAGGAAGATCGTGAACAAGAGAACCTTATCTCTTCTGGTTGACAATACACCCGGGCTTCTGAGCCGTGTATCAGGGCTGTTTACCCGGCGGGGCTATAACATTGTAAGTATTACGGCCGGAGTGACGACGGATCCTGCATATACCCGGATCACGATCGTAACGGAGGGAGACGATGATATCATTGAACAGATCGTCAAACAGCTGCGGAAGCTGGTTGACGTGATTGATATCAAGATTCTGGACGACGCGACGAGTGTTACGAGGGAGCTGATTCTGGTAAAAGTCCGCGTGGAGGAAGAACAGCGCCAGGGCGTGATCTCCATGGCGAATGTATTCCGCGGGAATATCGTGGACGTCGGAACGGACTCGCTGATCATCGAGGTAACCGGAAAGCAGGACAAGCTGGATGCCTTCATCCGTCTTCTGGAAGGATATGAGATTCTGGAACTGGCGAGGACCGGTATTACAGGCCTTTCCAGAGGTTCTGATGATGTCAGGTACCTGTAACCGGCGATTTGT
>CAJOQO010000336.1 GCA_905236545.1 uncultured Lachnospiraceae bacterium | reverse complement strand
TTCGCTGTCTCTCGATTCGTCTCCTTCCCGGTCTCCTGCCATATTCCCGCTTCCGGTTCCGTCTCCTGTGACAGGAGAGCGTGAGACTCCTTCTCATTCCCGGCTTCCGGCGCAGCCATGCAAATCCCTGAAAACAACAAAAGAAGAGCCAGTGCAACCGCAGTGACTCTTCTGACCCTATCCATCATTTCTCTATGCATATGATCTACCCGGCATCTTATATTTCCTATTGATCCGTTATTCGGTTTCAGCCCGATGCTCTGCCCCGGTCTGATCCTCCGTCTGATCCTCCGTTTCTTTTTGAAGAACCGCTACCTCTGAATCCAGCAAAGGCACTGCATTCTTGAGCAGCAGGGAAAGATCCTCTTCGTTAAAATACTTCATCAGGAGATCGATCAGATCATTTCCCTGGTCACTTTCCAGAAACAGTCTGATTCCCTCCGTGATATATTTATTCTGCTCCCGTGATTCCAAAAGCCCATACAAAACCAGGATCACCCTTCTGTTGATTCCCAGCGTTTCAAGGATCCGGTTCGTCAGTTCCGGCTCCTGGTAAGCAAAGTCAAGAGAATTGTGAATCAGGGTGATCGTCAGATCTCTCACTTCATCATAGGAAAACAGAGACTGAAAATCATCGCTCAGAAGAATCTTCTCGATCAACATAACCGCATCAGAGACTTCTTTATAATCCAGCGATTCAAGCTCTTTCCTGATATTCTCCGGCAGATCCACGCTTATTTGAAGATTCTTCAGATTCGCAACGAGATCCGCTTCCATCTCATCCGAACCAGACTCAGTCTGTACGACAACCGGCTGCATCTGCGTCCCGTCTGAACCAGACTCTGTCTGTACGGCAACCGGCTGCATCTGCTTCCCGTCTGAATCAGACTCTGTCTCTGTCTCTGTCTGTATCTGTATGGCAGCTGACTGCGTCTTAGCTTCCTGCATTCCCGGCCTGTGCTCCTCCATACCATATACGCTGTTCCCTCTGCAGGCAAACATGGAAAAAGACAATGCCAGAATCAACAATGACAGATATCCAAAACCCGGTAACTGCCAGACCGTCAGACTTCTGTTTTTGTTCTTGTCCTTCATAATAGGATCTCCCTGCCGGCTATCTCTTATCCTTATCGATCAGCTCCAGAATCAAGGTTCCGATTAACACATAGATCATACTGAACAGCAGAAGGATCCCCCAGCACCTGAGCAGGTTTGACTTCGTATACTCAAAGTTCGGGTCATACAGCTTCTGCGCGGTATATCCCTGGACCTTCTTTTTAACCTCCGGAATCTCCATCACATTATGGATCTTCTTCAGCGTCTCATCCTTGCTGTCCTTCATCGAGTTAACCGCGGTATAGATGGCAATGGAATCCTGACTGTTATAGTCAGCAGCGATATTGACTGCATTGATCCCCCAGTTACTGATGGTAAAGTTCGCAAGGAACTGCGAGCCTGGTCTTTCCAGCGGGAAGATGCTTCCGGCGAAGATCAGCTGAATCACAAGCAGAAACGGTACGATTGTCATCGCCGTAGTAGTCGTATGAGCAATACAGGATGCCATCAGCGCCAGCATATCCGCAGCATATGTCATGAGGAACATGGAGATGCCAAGATCCAGCGTAAAGGAGCCGGTGATCAGTCCCGTATCCGGGAAATACATGCCGAATATCCGGAAGATCAGAATCGTGATGACAACCTGAATCAGGCAGATCACCGCCTGATAGATCATATGCGACACAACATAAGCGGAAATGTGAAGTCCCGACCGGTGCTCTCTTTTAATGATATTCCGCTCTTTGCAGATCGCCTGGATGGAATTGAACATCCCATTCCAGATGCAGACACAGACCACGGCAAGGGACCCGTATTTTGTAAACTCCATGTTCTGGAACATCTTATTTCCCAGCACATAGGTTACAAGAAACGCGATCAACGCGGACATCGGCAGTACCTTCCAGTTCTTTTCATAGAACAGAAGGCGGAACTGTTTCCCAAGATAGATCGGAATCTGCTCTCTCCTGGTCTTATATCGCCTCGTCCTCGCCGATCCGGAGGACTGTCTGGCTTCTTCCGTTCCTTTGGTACTGGCTGCAGACTTCTCCGCCTCATCCTTATCTACAAACGCGGATCTTTCCTTCTGATTTTCACGGGCCGCGGAGTATTCCTTATACTTCTCGATGTATTCATCCGCGCGTCCCTCACCGCCTTCGTTCTTCGCGTTGATGCGTTTTACCACATTCTCCATGCTTCCAACGCCGAAGAAATCTCTTGCCTCCTGGATCCCGCCGTAAAATGCAAGCTGGCCGACCTGTGTCTCGGTATTCTTTGCCAGCACGATCACCTTGTCGAAAAGATCCGCGACACGATCCGGCTGATGCGTGATCACCAGAACCATCTTGCCCTGGCATGCGATCATGCGCAGGTTTTCCATCAGCTCGGTCGCCATGATTCCGTCCAGTCCGGAATCCGGCTCGTCGAGAATAAACAAAGACGGTGACGCGACAAACTCGGTGCAGATAGACAGCCGCTTCTTCTGTCCGCCGGACAGCTTGGACACAAGCTCCTTCTCCCGCCCGGACAGGCCAAAGGTTTCGAGGACGGCCGCGATCCTTTTTTCCTTTTCCTCCCTGCTCATATCTCTCGGAAGGCGCATCTCCGCAGCGTTCTGTACCGTCGCGTATACCGTATCCTCCTCACGGAGCAGGTTTTCCTGCGGCACGAAACCGATCCGGTGCTTCACCATGCCGTAGTCTTTGTAGAAGTCGATATCTCCTTCTGTGATGGTAGCCTTCGCCTTCTCGTATCCGGTCACGGCATTGACAAAAGTGCTCTTTCCCGCTCCGGATCCGCCGAGGATCAGTACCATCTCGCCCGGATTGATCTTAAGGTTAATATCCTTAAGCAGCGTTACCTTTGTCAGGGCTTTGTGAACGGATCGTTCATCGATCCGGATCGACAGTCCGCTTGCCTGGATCGGATATCCGTACACCAGGCCGGATCCCTCGAAGATAAACCGGGTCTCCCCAAGCTGAATCACATCATTTATCCGGATCTTTACCTTTTCGGAAACAGGCATGCCGTTGTGAAGAACGCCTTCGGCATTGATCTCCTGCAGCGTCCAGTGTCCCGCTTCATAGGTCAGCACAAGGGAAGAACTGTCTTCCTTCTTTCCGTGCTCCTGGATCGTGACTTCATGGCGTCCGTCATCCATGTTCAGGATCCGCCAGTCTCTGCCGCTGACATAGTTTTCGAAAAAGACTGCGGTGACCATCCTGTCATTCACCATACGGATCACTGTACAGTCTTCCAGCGGAACGGTTTCCCCTGCCTTCACCGCGTTGTCCGCGACAAACGTATAGACATTCTCGGAAAGATTCTTAAAGTACCACTGCCCATTCTCATTGAAGATCTCACACTGTTTCTCGTCAAGAAACGGATACTCAACCTGGAGACTCGAAGTAGTGAAGATCTCCATATTCGAGCGGCCTTTTACCATTGCCCGCTGGAAAATGACATACTGGCGCGGCTTTTCCTGCTCTTCAAAAAAGACAAGACCGGCAGGCAGAACCTTACTGGCGACAGGATTCTTCTTATTATTATCTGTACTCATGGCATAACCTGCTTCATCATAAAATGCTTGTTCGTACATCCCCATTGCTCAGATCAGTCAGATAAGCAAGCTTATCTGACTGGATCATGAGCAATTCCAAGGGGTGCTGAATAGTTACAAACATCATAACACACTGTTTATAAAGCGGCAAATAGAAAAAGATTGGTG
>CAJOQO010000335.1 GCA_905236545.1 uncultured Lachnospiraceae bacterium | reverse complement strand
TAGCGCTGAGCTTTGCGAAGCGCGGGTTTTGCGAATGAGGGTAGAGGGGTTGGATCACGATAGTGATCCAACCGCACAGGTGGAATAGATTTAAAGCAGGAGGATAACCTATGCCGATCGATCTGCTGCCTGACACCCTTCCGGCGGGACCACTGAAGATTGCTGCGCTTGAGGGCTGTAAGGAGTTTGCCGGTGTCGTAGATAAATATCTGGTTGAGATGCGCCGCGGATCCAGACTGTCCAGACTGAATCTGCCGATCAAGGGATACTGTGAGGACAGTTATCTGATCGACTGCAGGTGTCCGCGGTTCGGGACAGGAGAAGGCAGGGGCATCATCCACGATTCGGTCAGGGGAACCGATCTGTATATTATCGTGGATGTCCTGAACTCCAGTATCACCTATACAGTCTTCGGGGAAGAGAATCATATGTCCCCGGACAACCATTTTGAAGACCTGAAGAGAATCATCTCCGCCGCCAACGGAAAAGCGCGGCGTATCACGGTCGTCATGCCGTTTCTGTACGGGGGGCGCCAGCACAGAAGAACCAAGAGGGAATCTCTCGACTGTGCGGTTTTCCTGGAGGAGCTGGAGGCTATGGGAGTGTCCGGAATCGTGACCTTCGACGCCCACGATCCCAGGGTTCAGAATGCGATCCCGTTGTCCGGATTCGACTCCTTTATGCCCACATACCAGTTTTTGAAGGCTCTGGTTCAATCGGTTCCCAACCTCCGTCTGAGCAAGAATACCGCCATGGTTGTCAGTCCGGATGAAGGCGCGATGGAACGGTCTGTCTACTTTGCGAATATTCTCGGTCTCGAACTTGGAATGTTTTATAAGAGAAGGGACTATACAAGGATCGTAAATGGAAAGAATCCGATTGTTGCCCACGAATTCATCGGAGCTTCCGTAAAGGGGAAGGACATTCTGGTGATTGATGACATGATCTCATCCGGCGGCAGCATGCTGGATGTTGCCAGACAGATCAAAGAGATGGGCGCCAACCGCGTATTCGTCTGTACGACATTCGGCCTCTTTACGGACGGACTGGAGGCGTTTGACGAATACTATGAGAAAGGATATCTGTCAAAGGTTGTCACTACGAATCTGAACTACCGCCCGCCGGAGCTTTTGCAGCGGGAATGGTATGAAGAGGCTGACATGACCGAGTATCTTGCAACGATCATCGATCATATGAACCACGATGTTTCGATCAGCGGCATTCAGTCGCCAACTGCAAAGATCAACCAGCTTCTGCAGCAGCTGAATCAGTCCTGAAGCGGCAGGGAAAGCGGAATATGCCAAAGGCCAGAGACAATTCCCATAAGATTCGCATGGTATCACCCGGATCGATTGCCGAAGAGTATGGCATCGAGCCGGGTGACAGCGTGCTGTCCGTAAATGGCATGACGGTGGAGGACGTCTTTGATTATCGCTATCTGATCCGCGATGAAGTGATAACGCTCGTGGTCCGCAAGGGAAAGCATTCGGAAGAATTTCTTCAGATGAATCTGCCTCCCGATGAGCCGGAAGACTGGGAGCTGGAGATCGAGAAGGATCCGTCTGAGGATCTCGGGATCGAATTCGAGAGCGGACTCATGGATGAATACCGCTCCTGCAGGAACAACTGTATCTTCTGCTTTATCGACCAGATGCCGCCGGGGATGCGGGAGACTCTGTATTTTCATGATGATGACGCGAGACTGAGCTTTCTTCAGGGGAACTATATCACGCTGACGAATATGTCGGATCATGAGATTGACCGGATCATCCGTTATCATCTGGAGCCGATCAATATTTCCTTCCACACGATGAACCCCGAACTCAGATGCCGGATGCTTCACAACCGTTTCGCGGGAGACGTTTTTCCGATGATTAAACGGATGAAGGATGCGGGAATCAGAATGAACGGGCAGATTGTCCTGTGCAGAGGGATCAATGACGGGGAGGAACTGGAGTTTTCCCTCCGTGCTTTTGAGCAGTATCTCCCGGAGCTTCGCAGCGTTTCTGTCGTTCCGGTCGGACTGACGAAATACCGGGAGAACCTTCCGAAGCTGGAACCCTTCGACAGAGAGGACGCAGCCTGTGTGATCGACCGGATCGAGCGGTGGCAGGAATACTATATGGCCCGGTATGGCACGCATCTGATTCATGCCAGCGACGAGTGGTACATTCTTGCGGATCGTGCGTTTCCGGAACAGGAACGGTATGACGGATACCTGCAGCTGGAAAACGGCGTCGGGATGATGAGGCTGCTCATAGAGGAGGTCCGGGGCGAACTGGCATCTTTCTCCCGGAGCGGAGGGCAGCGCTGCGGATGCAGGGAGCGGCGCGTAACGATTGCGACAGGCCATCTGGCCGCCCCGACGCTGAAGATGCTTGTCCGGGAGATCATGGAGGTCTTTCCTCACGCGCGCGCGGAGGTTGTTCCGATCACAAATCTCTTTTTTGGTGAGATGATCACGGTCTCCGGTCTCATCACCGGCCGGGATCTGGTTGCTCAGCTGACGGGAAGAGATCTTGGAGACGCGCTTCTGCTGCCGGCCAATATGCTTCGCAGCCAGGAGGATGTGCTCCTTGATGACATGACGGTGGGACAGATCGAGGACGCTTTACAAACAAAAATCGTTATTGTAGAATCGGACGGTCAGAGTCTGGTCGAAGCTGTGACCCCGTGGCAGACATAAGCCGTATCTGCGGATACCGGATGGGAAACGGAAGAGACAGCGGCTTCGCCGGAAGGAAGGAAAACGGGATCTATGAGCAAGCCAATCGTTGCGATCGTCGGAAGGCCGAATGTGGGAAAATCGACGCTGTTCAATTCTCTCGCGGGATCAAGGATCTCCATCATTGAAGATACGCCGGGTGTCACCCGGGACCGGATCTACGCGGATGTGGAATGGCTCGACCGCAGGTTTACGCTGATCGATACAGGCGGTATTGAGCCTGACACAAGTGATATTATCCTTGCGCAGATGAGAGAGCAGGCGCAGATTGCGATCGATACCGCCGATGTCATTCTGTTTCTGACAGATCTGAAGCAGGGACTGGTCGACGCGGACGCGAAGGTCGCTGACATGCTCCGCAGAAGCCATAAGCCGGTGCTTCTTGTGGTGAATAAGGTTGACAGCTGGCAGAGGGATGAAGCGGCAGTCTATGAGTTCTATAATCTCGGAATCGGGGATCCTTACCCGATCTCCGCGGCAAACCGTACCGGGATCGGAGATCTTCTGGATGAGGTTCTCCGGCTTCTTCCGGCCAGATCCTCCGCGGAAGAGGAGGACACGCGCCCGAAAATCGCGATCGTCGGGAAACCGAATGTCGGAAAAAGCTCCCTCATCAACAGGCTGCTGGGGGAAGAGAGGCTGATCGTATCGGATATTGCCGGGACAACCCGGGATGCCGTGGACACGGAAGTCACCTATAACGGAAAAGAATATATCTTCATCGATACAGCGGGCATCCGCCGCAAAAACAAGATAAAAGAGGATCTGGAACACTACATGATCGTCAGGGCGGTAGCGGCGATCGAGCGGTCGGATGTGGTGGTCGTTGTGATCGACGCACAGGAGGGGATCACGGAGCAGGACGCGAAGGTGGCCGGAATTGCCCATGAGCGCGGCAAGGGGATCATCATAGCGGTGAATAAATGGGATACGCTCGAGAAGGATAATCACACGGTATCAAAGTTTACCGCCAGAATCCGTTCCACGCTTTCCTTTATGCAGTATGCGGACATCCTTTTTCTCTCGGCGAAGACAGGCCAGAGGCTCTATAAGCTTTATCCGATGATCGATGAGGTGATCGAGAGTGCGAACCGCCGTGTCGCGACAGGCGTCCTGAATGAGATTCTTTCCGAGGCGGTTGCCCTGCAGCAGCCTCCGATGGATAAGGGAAAACGCCTCAGATGCTATTACATGACGCAGGTAGGAGTGGCTCCGCCAACATTTGTCCTTTTTGTAAATGACAAAAAACTGATGCATTTTTCCTATGAGCGTTATATTGAGAATCAGATCCGTACCGCGTTCGGCTTTAAGGGGACGGCGATCCGGATCCTGACGAGGGAAAGAGCAAGAAAAGACCAGCCTGATTAGAGATCATGCCGGTTTGAGAAAGGAAGCAGGGTGGCAGGAATGATCAGAATCTTATGCTTTGGAATCGGGTATCTGTTTGGCCTGTTTCAGACGAGTTACATTATCGGACTGATTCATGGGATTGATATCCGTGATTATGGGAGCGGCAACGCGGGAACCGCGAATATGATCCGTACCATGGGGACGAAATGGGGACTGATCACATTCGCGGGCGATTTCCTGAAGAGTTATCTTGCGTGTGTTGTGGTCGGCGCTTTGTTTTCCAGGCAGTATCCGGACTGCATCCTTCTGTTGAGACTGTATGCAGGGGCGGGCGCCGTAATCGCGCATGACTTTCCGTTCTATATGAAATTCCGCGGCGGAAAGGGCGTTGCGGCATCCGCGGGAATGGCGATGGGATTCAAGCCGGTTCTCCTCGCGTTTGGCCTGGCTGTCTTTCTCGGGGTTGCGATCCCGACCAAATATGTGTCCGCCGGATCGATTGCATGCTACGCAGCATTCTTTGCGGGGACGGTATTCATGGGGCTGACCGGTCAGTTCCATATGACGCAGGCGCTGCTGATCGAGACGGACTGTCTTGCGTTTCTTATGATGGCCTTGTGCTGGTGGAAGCACAGGGCGAATATCAAACGCCTGATAAACGGAACCGAGAGAAAAACACATCTCCTGAAGAAACATTAGGGAAACGCTGATTCATTCTGTTTTGCCCGAGCTGAGATTGGAAAGAGAGGACGTTCCTTATGCCTGATATCCGGTTTTCTGACACGATGAGAGAGCGTATGACGCTCTCTTTTGAAGTTTTCCCCCCTAAGACAGAGAAGGGGAGGGAAAAGCTTCCACGGGTTCTGGATGAACTGAATGACTTTCATCCGGACTACATTTCCTGCACCTACGGCGCGGGAGGATCCAATGTAAGGGAGAACCGGAGCGTGATGCATCTGATCCGGGAAAGGACGCAGGCGTGCACGCATTTTACCTGCATCGGACTGACCAGGGAAGGGGTCCGGGAGCAGCTTCAGTACTATCTTGAAACCGGCGTCGACCACATTCTTGCGCTTCGCGGAGACTTTCCTTTTGGCTGGACCGGGACGAGAGGGGACTTTGCCCATGCGTCCGATCTGGTGGGATATATCCGCTCAGAGTTTGGAGACCGGTTTGAGATTGCGGTTGCCGCCGCTCCGGGCGGGCACGTCGACTGTATCAGTGAGGACGATGACATCTCCTGGCTCAGGCACAAGCAGGATCTGGGCGCGGACTATATCATCACGCAGCTGTGCTATGACCTGGAGCATTTTAAGGTATGGCGGGACAAGCTGGATAAGGCAGGGATTACCATTCCGATCGATGTCGGAATCATGCCCGTCACGACGAAAAATGGCGTCATGACGCAGTGTTTTTCCAGAAATGCATGCGCGGTTCCCAGGGATCTGGCGCTGGTTCTGACCCATCACTGGTTTGACCAGGATCCGGAGGGCAATGAGCTTCCGGAGGTGAAGGCGGCATTTCGTGAGGAGGGACTGTCCTACTCCGCGGATCTTCTGAACCGGTATCTGACTCTGGGAATCAACGGGATCCATCTCTATGCGCTCAACCGCGCGGATGATGTCCGGGAGGTTCTTAAGCGAAGCGGATTCCGGGTGTGAGCAAGGCAGAGTCCGCGTGTGAGCAAGTCAGAGTCCGCATGTAAGCGAAGGCAGATTCCGCGTGTGAGCGAAAGCGGGTTCCGGGTGCGGGAGAGAATGTTTGGAGGTATCGCATGAGAGAGATTGATGTGGGCCGGGTTACAGAAGCTGTACAGCGTATGTGTATCTCATCGAATCTGCATCTGCCGGAGGACGTGAAGAAGGCGCTTGTCCGTTTCCATGCTGCGGAAGACTGGCGGACGGCAAAGGTGATCCTGAGCCAGCTTCTTAAAAACTGTGAGCTTGCGAAAAAGGAAGAGGTTCCGATCTGCCAGGATACCGGGATGGCCTGTGTCTTCCTGGAAGTGGGACAGGAGGTGCACCTGACCGGCGGAAACCTGTACGATGCGGTCAACGAAGGGGTACGCAGGGGGTATATCGAGGGTTACCTTCGCAAGAGCGTCGAGGCGGATCCGATCCGCAGGGGGAATACGGAAGATAATACGCCTGCATTGATCACCACGGATATCGTTCCGGGCGATCAGATCCGGATCACGGTTGCGCCGAAGGGCTTCGGTTCGGAGAATATGAGCGCCCTGAAGATGCTGAAGCCGTCCGCCGGCCTGGAAGGAATCTGTGACTTTATCCTGGAAACGGTTGAAAACGCGGGACCGAATCCCTGTCCTCCGATCATCGTCGGTGCGGGAATCGGAGGGAACTTCGACCATGTGGCGCTTCTGGCCAAGAAAGCGCTTCTGCGGCCCGTCGGGACGCATCATCCGGATCCTTTCTATGCTGCTTTGGAAGATGATCTTCTTGAAAGGATCAATGCGCTTGGAATCGGACCGCAGGGACTTGGCGGCAGGACGACGGCGCTTGGCGTGAACATCGAGACGATGCCGACCCATATCGCCGGGATGCCGTGCGCGGTCAACATCGGCTGCCATGTAACCAGACATGAAACGGAGGTTCTCTGATGGAACGTCATATCGATCTGCCTCTGACAGAGGAGACAGCCATGAGTCTTCGGGTGGGCGATCACGTACTGCTGTCGGGAGTTCTGTATACGCTCAGGGATGCTGCTCATGAAAGAATGATCTGTCAGCTGGAAGAAGGAATCCCGATTCCGTTTGACACAAAGGATGCCGTCGTGTATTACGCGGGGCCGAGTCCCGCAAGAGAGGGACAGGTGATCGGATCCGCAGGTCCGACGACGGTCGGACGTATGGACAAATGGACTCCTCAGCTGATCGATCTGGGCGTGCGCGGCATGGTCGGAAAGGGGAAGAGATCGCCGAAAGTGATTGAGATGATCAGCAGGCATCACGCTGTATATTTCGGAGCGATCGGTGGCGCGGGAGCGCTTATCGCAACCCATATCTTCAAAAATGAGCTGGTCGCATATGAGGATCTTGGTCCGGAGGCGATCAGAAAACTGACGGTGAAAGACTTTCCTGCAATTGTCATCATAGACTGTGAGGGAAATGATTTCTATGAACTTGGCAGAAAGAGGTATTTGAATGATGAGAGATCCCGCTTATTCCACGCTGTCCCTGAAGGAGTTCACTGACAGGCTCGGATCGGGAGATCCGGTTCCGGGAGGCGGCGGTGCGAGCGCGCTGGCCGGCTGTCTGGGCGCTGCGCTTGGGAATATGGTTGCGCATCTGACGGTTGGAAGAAAACGCTATGCGTCAGTACAGGATGAGATGGAGGATGTGATCCGCCAGGAGGAGGCGCTGCAGAAGGAGCTGCTGGAGCTGATCAGCGAGGATGCAAGGATGTTCGCACCTCTGTCGAAGGCTTACTCGATGCCCCGTTCTACGGAAGAGGAAAAGCGGGAAAGGGAGGCGGTCATGAAGGATGCCCTGAAAGATGCCTGCCAGGTTCCTCTCCGGATCATGGAGCTGATGTGCCGGGCGGTGGAGCTGGCCGGAACCGTGGCCCGGAAGGGAAGTGCGGCGGCAGTTTCCGATGCGGGGGACGCCGCTGCCCTGTGCCGGGGAGCTCTGCAGAGCGCAGCCCTGAATGTGTTCATCAAT
>CAJOQO010000334.1 GCA_905236545.1 uncultured Lachnospiraceae bacterium | reverse complement strand
GTCGGAATACGAAACAAAGGGATGTGGATCTGCAGGAAGCCCTGGAAGCCCTGTTTGCCGCAGCCGGCCTGAACAATGACCGTGTGCAGGACAGTGTCAGTGATGCACAGCGTCCGGAGATTGAGAAAAGGGCAGAAGAGTGGTCTGAAAGGATCCTGGGAATGGAACTGCTCGACGCATGGAAAAGGCTGTTTACGATCACGGAGCAGACCCCCTGGCTGGTCAGGGTGAACCAGGCAACCTGCACCGTTACTGTGTACAGAGTACTGGAAGCAGATAAGAGGATTCCCACATTGGAGGATGCACTGGAGGATGCCAGAAAGGATGCTTTGGGAGATGTTTCGGATCTGATTTCTTTCAGGAAGATCGAAGAGGACGCGCAGGAACAGTCCGGTACAAGGATTCTGAATCTTCCGGTCTATGCATGTCCATGCTCTGTGGGAGCGAATGGGGGTACCCCGAATGGGACGTTTACCATCCAGGATCACCTGAGATGGCATGAACTGGTTGGACCGACCTGGGGACAATGGTGCTGTCATTTCGCTCCCAGTCTGCTGTTTCATTCCCTTCCATATGACAGACCGAACGACCCGGCTTCCCTTCAGGAAGGTGTCTACAACCTGCTTGGAACACCGGCATCCCATGGCTGCGTCAGACTTGCGGCAGTCGACGCAAAGTATATCTATGATCATCTGCCGGCTGGCACCAGAGTGGAGATTTTCAGCGGCAGTGAAGAGGATGATCCGCTCGGAACACCGGACAGGCCCTGTGTCGGAACCTGGAATAAGCCTTATGATCCGACTGATCCGGAATATAGTCCCTGAAACAGCGTATTCCTGACAGAGGAGATGAGTAAAAAACCGTTTCGCCTGGACGGATCCGGACGAAACGGTTTCAGAAAGCTGACTCAACAGAGTAATCATATCACCGGAAGAATTACTCTTTCCGGTAAATATATCCCTTGAAGCCGCCCTTTCTAAGCTTCTTCACGAGCTTCTTGAACTCCTTCTTGGTCATGTTGCGCGCCTTGACTTTGATCTTGCCCTTGAAACCCTTGAAAGCTTCCTTGTTGAACTGACTGGCCTTAAGCTTCGTACCCTTGGCAGCCTTGATCAGGATCTTGGTGGTCTTCTTTGCTTTCTTGCTCTTTGCGACCTTTTTGCGTACCTTCGTCTCGTCATTGAGAATCAAAGTGACCTTGTCATACTTCTTGGTGATGGCACCGGTTTCGATGGATTCGACAGTATACGTCTGTCCGTCATACGTAAACGATGCGGGGATCGTAGCTTTCTTTTCGTCGGATTTCACCTTCGTTACCTTTACGGTATCATCGCCGGTCGAAACAGCAGTGACCTTCGTCCCCTTCTTTTCGATCGTGACCTTGGTGTCAGGTTCCACATCATTTCCCTCAGTTGGGCTTGATGCCGCAGCAGCCGGGATTACGGAACTGACCGCAATAACAGCCGCAAGCAGAAGCGTAGAAACCTTCTTTCCAAACTTGCTCATTGGATTCACCTCCTTTCTTCCTGGAATGATATGATGGCCTCCGGCAGGCAGGCCCGCCTCGGCTTCAGGGCATCCGGCCCTTCCATCATAATATGAGCAGCAGATGCCGGAAAGGATCTTGAAGACCCTGGAACCGGAATCCGCGATACTCCGAATCGTAAGATCGTTCCTGCTCATGGCACCATCCGGCAGACGGGCCGTGAACAGGAACTATTTTTCTGACCCGTATAATAGGGTCATATCCCCGATAAATTCCTTGACCCGGCGTTTTCCCCGTTCTTCCAGTGAACGGAAGTCCGCGAGAAGATCAGTTTCTTCCGGACTAAGGCTCATATAGAAATACTTCTGCCCTTTTTCCGGATCATGCTCATCAGGATAGTTCAAAACAAAATCAATCGGCACATTGCAGACACGGGCTATTTTCTCCGCACTCTTTCTGCTGATGTTTTCGCCTGATTCATAACGGGAAATTGACACAATCGAAAGATCACAAAATTCTGCAAATTCGGATTGTGTCATACGTAATCTTTTTCTTAGATTCCTAATACTATTCATTTTTTCATCTCCACCTTAACCCAACGAAAATGTTAGCAAAATTGAAAAACACTTAGAATATCAGAGTTGCAAAATAATTATTATTAAATCATCATAAATGATTTGAAGAGAAGTGCATATTTGCAATAGCAAATATATAAAAGCAGTTTATAAAAGTATCTATAGAAGATTATGATTATTATGAATAGCAACACCGGAACGGTGTTGCTGCGGTCGGCCGCTCTTGCGCAGAATTACAGGATCAGTTAAAGTATCAGAAGGAAGCGCGAAGCGCGGAACAATCCGTGATCGACTTTTGGCGGATGAATCATTAAGATAAATCAGGAGGTCAGGAGGAGAGCGATGGCGATGAATCAATATATTATGGCTTTGGACGCGGGTACGACCAGCTCCAGGTGCATTCTGTTTGACCGTAATGGGACGATCTGCTCTGTGGCGCAGCGGGAATTCAAACAGATCTATCCGCATCCGGGCTGGGTAGAACACAATCCGATGGATATCTGGTCTTCCCAGATCGGCGTAGCCGCTGAGGCGATGGGGAAGCTGGGCGCGGGACCGGAGAATATTGCCGCGGTTGGGATCACAAACCAGCGGGAGACTACCATCGTATGGGATAAAAAGACAGGGCTGCCGGTCTATAACGCGATTGTCTGGCAGTGCCGCCGTACGGCGGATATGATTCCGGAGATTACAGCGGGAGGGTTCGGAGAGAAGATCCGCCATAAGACCGGTCTGATACCGGATCCTTATTTTTCGGCAACGAAGCTGAGATGGATCCTGGATCATGTGGAGGGAGCAAGAGAGAGGGCAGAGAGAGGAGAACTTCTGTTTGGAACGGTTGACACATGGCTGATCTGGAATATGACCGCAGGCCAGGTTCATGTAACCGATTATACGAACGCATCTCGTACCATGCTTTTTGATATCCATAAACTGTGCTGGGATAAGGAGATTCTTGCCCGGCTGGATATCCCCGAATGCATGCTTCCAAGGGTCGTACCGTCCAGCTGCGTCTATGGGAGAACCAGGGACTGCATGATCGGAGACGGCATCCCGATCTCCGGTGCGGCCGGCGACCAGCAGTCCGCGCTGTTCGGACAGTGCTGCTTTTCCGAGGGAGAAGTGAAGAATACCTATGGTACCGGATGCTTTCTTCTGATGAATACCGGGGAGAAGGCAGTAGAATCGGAAAATGGCCTGCTGACGACCATCGCGGTCGGGCTGGAGCAGGGAAGGGTACAATACGCGCTGGAGGGCTCTGTGTTTGTCGCAGGCGCCTCGATCCAGTGGCTGAGAGACGAGCTTCGCATGATCAGGAATGCGGCGGAATCGGAGAACTACTGCGTGCGGACTCCGGATACGGGGGGCGTTTATGTTGTCCCTGCGTTCACAGGACTCGGAGCTCCCTACTGGAATCCGGACGCAAGGGGCACCATCGTCGGACTTACCCGCGGCACCGCGAAAGAGCATCTGATCCGGGCGACGGTGGTGTCTCTGGCCTATCAGACAGCAGACGTGCTGCATGCGATGGAGAAGGATTCCGGACTGAAGATCCGGCATCTGAAAGTCGATGGAGGCGCGAGCGCGAACAATTTCCTGATGCAGTTCCAGTCCGATCTTCTCGATGCCGAAGTGATCCGTCCCCAATGTGTTGAAACAACTGCCATGGGCGCGGCCTTTCTTGCGGGACTTGCCGTAGGGTACTGGGAGAATCAGGAGGACGTAAGACAGTCCTGGGCACTCGGACATACATTTTCACCTGCAATGCCGGAGACGGAAAGAGAGGAACTGCTGGCCGGATGGAAGAAGGCTGTCCGGGCGGCAATTGCATGGACCGAATCATAAGGAACTGATACGATAAGCCTTCGGAAGGATGCACAAAGACTGATCAGACGGGAATCTCATCGAGGATTCTGCGCGGATTGTTTTCAAACAGCGCACGCGCGGAGTCCTCTCCATATTTTTTCCGGATATAGACAAAACATTCTTCCATATGGGAAGAGCGGTCGCTGAGATTATGCGCGTCGCTGGCGATATAATCAACCAGATCCAGATCAAGAAACTTTTTGGATGCTTTTTTTGTGCCGCGGCCTTCAAGCCCAAGAATCGAATCCGCGTTCACCTGAATCTGCGCTCCTGCATCGACAGCCTCTGCAGCGAGGCGTGGGCTTCTCTGAAAGACCTCATATCGCTCCGCGTGGGCAATGACAGGCTTCCATCCGCGCATCACCAGTTCCTGCGTGTAGTTCAGAATCCGGTCCAGAGAATCGGAGAAAGAGTATTCCGTGAGCACATAGCTGGTATCCGCCATGGAATGCACCCGTCCGTTTTCGAGATGATCGAAAATGTCATGGCTGACATGGTACTCACAGCCCGGATAGAGGGTGATGCCCTTCTGCGCGGCATACGGGCGCAGCTTATCCAGGGCATCCCGGATCTGTCCGGATGGATAGGAGAACATGTGATGCCGAAAATGAGGCGTTGCGATCACGGCTGTGATGCCGGACTGTGCCATGCGGTCGATCATATGCCGGCTCGTTTCCGCATCCGGTGCGCCGTCGTCCACGCCATACAGGACGTGACAGTGAATATCAATCATAGCGTGTACTCCATTTCTTTCAGTTATTCACAGATCAGTAGTCACAGGCACCATCTGCCTGCCGGTTTTACTCATCCGCCGGCATGAGCAAAGACCTCGATTCGGGTTTCGCCCTGTAGTAAGAGGGGCGGGTCCATTTTTCATGGATGCCGGAGTACTTCCAGATGTTTTTGTCCTCCTCGTAGGAAAGTACAAGAAGATACTGCCAGGTGCTGTCCGCTGCCAGGGCATCATAGATATAACGCAGAGGGATCCATTGCCGGTTGTGTCCGGGATTGCCGGAGTCCCCGAGGAAGACCTTGTCTGTTTTGGGATCGTAATGCCAGATATTGACATAATGGCCTGGCGTATCCTGCCAGTAGGTATCGTCTTCTTCGCTGGACACCAGTACGATCGCGGTAAGGCACTCTGAAACTGCCTTCTGAAAAGATTCATACCGCCGGTCTTTTTTCTTCAGTTTTACCGTAAAGCCTGTTTTTTCCAGCGTCTGTGCCATATAAGGCCAGTCGATGGCCCCGGCTCCGTATCCGGGAGAATAGTCCGTGACCTTGCGCGCGAGCGCGTACATATCAAGCGGGGAGCATTCATAAGGCGTCAGGGAACTGTAGGTGCTTGCCAGATCACACAGTCCGCATCCGAATACACTGAAGATTCCTCCGTCCAGTTCTGACTCACACCAGATTCCGGACCAGGGTGCTTTGCTTTCCCAGGCAACAGGTCCCTGCAGGAACGTGTAGACACTGTCTTCCCGGTGAAGGGCGGGGTCTTCCGTTTCCGGAGCCGCTGTTTCCGTCTGAATCTCAGGTGTTTCGGGTTCTGTCTGTATGACAGGCGCTTCGGTCTGTGATACAGGTTCGGTTGTTCTCTCTGCCTGTGCCGGGGCGGAATCTTCAATCTGAAGAGCGCGGTCCACATTGTCCCTGTACCGGTACAGGAAAACAAAGCTGACCACAACCACGGCAAGGATGCAGGCAACAGTGATGGCGATCAGCCGGCGCATAAAGCAGCTCCTTTCGCGATTCAGTCAGGCTGAATCATGATTGACCCAAATAATACATTTGCCGCAGAGTACAAGATGCACTATACCACTGTTCCGGTGCTTTTTTCAATAAAAGATGGAATAAGAGGCTGCAATCGGATATACTCTTTTACAGGAGGGATGATTATGAACAGATCGATACGAAAGACACTCACATATACGCAGTTAGCCTGCGTTTTTCTTTTTACTGCGGTGTTTCTCCTCTCTGCCGTCCATTATGCGCAGGCGGCGAAGCTGAACAAAAAAACGCTGGAGCTGATGGAAGGTTCGGAGGAAACGCTGATCCTGAAAAAAGCGGAAGACGAAGTCACCTGGAAATCCGGGAACAGGGCTATCGCGAAGGTGGACCGGGACGGAACGGTGAAGGGCGTTAAAAAGGGCACCTGTACGATCACTGCCTCGTCGGCGGGGGTGAAATACAAGTGCCGTGTGACGGTCAGATCCATGGGCAATGTAAATACAGCCGGCGCGATGCGCGGCATCGATGTTTCGGTGTATCAGGGGACGATTGACTTTAAAAAGGTGAAAAACGACGGGATCCGGTTCGTGATTATGCGTGTGGGACACGGATACGAGGCGGACACCATGTTTGAAAGGAATTATGAGGAAGCCAGGAAGAACAACCTGCTGGTGGGCTGTTACTGGTTTATCACATCAACCTCGAAAAAGGCGCTGAAGAAGCAGGCGAATCTGTGCCTGGACGCAATCGAGGGGAAGACCTTTGACCTTCCGGTATTCGTGGATATCGAGTCTTTTTCGCAGTTTAACAAGGGGAAGAGCTTCTGCTCGACACAGGTGGATACTTTCTGCAGGATGGTGAAGAAGGCAGGATATACGCCGGGATGGTATACATCCAGATCATTTGTCCGGCCGTATCTTTCAGATAAGGTTGCTCATGGGAGCGGGTACGTCACATGGGTTGCGGAGCACAATAACAGCCTGAACTATGACAGAACCAGTGACTTCTGGCAGTACAGCCATACCGGGCGGGTGAAGGGAATCAGCACCTATGTTGACCTTGACTGGTATTTTCCGAATGCGAAGGATGAGGATTGAAATTCCCATTCCCGATATGATAAAATCTTTCAGCGCATGACGGGGCAATCCTGACGGTGACAGTCAGGAGTTATGCATTGAAAAGAATCAGAATCTTTCAGGGGAACAGAACCAGTCTGTTCAGGTGGTACAGAACCGGAATCTTTCAGTGGAAGCCTCTCTTTTTCTGCGGCATGGCGGTCTGTGTCTGCCTGCTGTCAGCCGGGTGCGGCGGTCCGCAGCGGATCACGGTGACAGGCGTGAAGTCTTTTTCGCCTGAGACGCAGCGGGAAGGGTTCTTTCAGGAGCAGACCGGAGCGCAGGCGGATCCCGGAAAAGGGATCCCGGATCAGGCATACGCCGGGAATGGTGCGGCAAACAGGGAAAACGCCGGGAATAGCGCGGGAAACAGGGAAAACGCCGGGAATAGCGCGGCGGATGAGATCGCTGTGTATGTGTGCGGCGCAGTTCAGAAGGAAGGCGTTTATTATCTTGCGGCAGGCTCACGAATCTGTGACGCGCTGGAAGCTGCGGGCGGCTTCAGAAACGATGCCGACAGACAATGGCTGAATCAGGCGAAGATCCTTACGGATGGCGAGATGCTGGTTGTATATTCGGAGGAAGAAACCGCGGATATGCGCCTGCATGGCCTGACGCAGGGAGAAGGTGCGGCGGCTCCTTCCGGAAGCGCTTCAGGCACGGCCTGTGACCCGGGGGAAACAGGTGCGCTGATTAACCTGAATACCGCTTCGAAGGAACAGCTGATGACGCTTCCCGGAATCGGGGAGGCGAAGGCGGACGCAATTATCCGGTATCGGACGGAAACGGGACTGTTTGCATCCACGGAAGATGTGATGAACATCAGTGGGATCAAAAACAGTGTCTTTAACAGGATCAAAGACAGAATCACAGTATAAAGGGAATCATCCAGAGGGTAGTTATGCCGAAAAAAGTACTTGTTGTAGATGACGAAAAGCTGATCGTGAAAGGAATCCGTTTCAGTCTGGAACAGGATGATATGGAAGTAGATACGGCGTCTGACGGCGAAGAAGCAGTGGAGATGGCGAGGGAAGGAAACTATGATATCATTCTTCTCGACCTGATGCTGCCGAAACTGGACGGACTCTCTGCATGCCAGCAGATCCGGGAGTTTTCGGATGTCCCGATCGTGATGCTGACAGCCAAGGGGGAGGATATGGATAAGATCCTCGGTCTGGAGTACGGAGCGGATGACTATATCACAAAGCCGTTCAATATTCTGGAGGTGAAGGCGCGTATCAAAGCGATCATGCGAAGAACCCAGAACAGAGGGGTGCAGGAAAAGCGGGGAAGGATCATCGAAGTCGGTGATCTGGTACTGGACTGTGATGCAAGAAGAGTGCGGATCGCAGGACAGGAGGTCAATCTTACTGCGAAGGAGTTCGATCTCCTGGAGCTTCTCGTGATGAATCCGAATAAAGTTTACAGCAGGGAAAACCTTCTGAATCTTGTCTGGGGATATGAGTATCCGGGTGATGTCCGGACGGTGGATGTCCATATCAGAAGACTGAGAGAGAAGATCGAGGAGAATCCCTCTGATCCGAGGTATGTCCATACCAAATGGGGAGTTGGCTATTACTTCCAGCATTGAGCATTCACAGAAACAGGCAGCGGCAAATCTCTTTTGGCGTTTGCGAGGGAGCTGCAGCGATCCGGTCTGTGCCAGAAGGCAAAGGCCGGATCTTTCCGATTGACCGGGATCGAAGGGTGAATGGATCAGGATGAACCAGAACAGTAGAGTAAAAAGAATCTTCGGGAGCATGCATTTTCGCGTACTGATCCTGCTGCTTCTGGTCGGACTTGTGCCGGTCTTTCTTATGAAGAATGGAATCCTGCAGGGATTCGAGGATCAGACGGTTTCGATGCGCGCTTCCATGATCCGGAACCAGCTGAGCCGGCTCAGCGCGGATATCATCGATGCCGGATATCTGTCCGCAGGGGGCTCCGGTGAGACTGTGTCCGGCGGAAACTCCGATGTGGTGGACAAGGAGCTGGCTCAGATCGCGGATCTGTACAGCGGCAGGGTGATCCTGGTAAACTACAGGCTTCGGATCATACGTGATACCTATCTGCTGGATGAAGGGAAAACCGTGATTGCGAAGCAGCTGATCAAATGCCTGCAGGGAGAGAATCCGGATTATTACAACGCGGAAAACGATTTTATAGAAGTGATCTGTCCCGTCATTGAGGATGTAACAAAAACAGTGATCGGGGCTTTTATCGTTTCGATTCCGACGATCGACATTATTGTTGCCAGAAGGAACCTTTCAAGGGCTGTCCTGATCATGGAAGTCGTCCTGATCCTTCTGATCACGCTGGTGTCTTTGTATGCGTCGAGACTGCTTGTACGGCCGTTTGGAAAAGTGACGGCCATGATGAATTCCGGAGGGACCGATTTTCTTACGGATGATATTTCCATGCCGGAGTATACGGAGACCGAACTTCTGTCGGAGGCGTACAACCAGATGCGCCACAGACTCCAGGCACAGGAGGAATCGCGGCAGATGTTTGTATCCAACGTCTCCCATGAGCTGAAAACCCCGATGACTTCCATGAAGGTTCTTTCCGATTCGCTGATCCAGCAGGCGGAGATCGGCGAAGTTCCGAATGAACTCTACAAGGAGTTCATGCTGGATATCGGTGAGGAGATAGACCGTGAGAATAAGATCATTACGGATCTGCTCAACCTGGTCCGTATGGACCGCAATTCGCCGGATATTCAGATCGAGGAGACGAATATCAATGACCTGATCGGCCTGATTCTCAAGCGGCTTCGCCCGATCGCCGCCAAAAGGGGGATCGAGATCGCGCTGGAAAGCTATAAACCGATCATCGCGCAGGTGGATCAGACGAAGTTTACGCTTGCGATCTCCAACCTGGTGGAGAACGGAATCAAATACAATCAGGAGAACGGCTGGGTGCATATCTCGCTGAATACGGATAACACCTACTTTTTTGTCAAGGTACAGGACTCCGGAATCGGCATACCGGAGGAGGACCAGGGCCAGATCTTTGAGAGGTTCTACCGTGTCGATAAATCGCATTCCAGAGAGATCGGCGGTACCGGACTCGGCCTTGCGATTACGCGGCAGGCTGTTCTGATGCATCATGGGGCGATCCGTGTCTATTCCCGGGAGGGGGAAGGGACGACCTTTACTGTCCGGATCCCGCTGCGGTATTCGGAACAGGATCAGCCGCAGGTGTGATCATCCGTCATCGTACCTTCGCTGTCAGACGAAGAAAGAAGCGTAGCATATGAGAAGAGAAACCATAACATCTGTCATCACGATTCTGTTATGCGCTGCACTGGTGCTTTGCCTGAGTGCATGCTCTTCCACGCCGGGGGGGATCCCCGAAAGCCAGGGCGCGGCAGATGGGGTCAAACTGATCTACTATTCGAACCAGGAAGGAACGGAACTGATCACACATGAATACAGGCTGCACAGCGAAGATTTTGACGGGATGCTGCATGAACTGCTGGAGGCCTTCTGCGCTGCGGATACGGTTGATGTCAGGAGTGCTCTTCCGGATCCTGTCAGGATCAATTCCGCAGTGACCGGGATCAATGAGATCGATGTTGACTTCAACGTGGACTATCTGAGCCTGGATGTCATCAGTGAGCTGCTTCTTCGCGCGGCGCTTGTCAAGACGCTTTTGCAGCTTCCCGGAGTGAACAGTGTCCGGTTTACGGTTGATTCACAGCCTCTTGTAATCGATGAGGAGGAAGTCGGGCTGATGACGGAGGATACCTTTATTGTGCCTGCCGGAAACGGGATCAATTCTTCCCGGACTGCTTCCCTGACGCTGTATTTCCCCACAGGCGACGGAACGGTTATGAAGAAGGAGAGCAGAACGGAGCGCTATTCTTCAAACGTGAACAAGGAACGCCTCGTCATCGAAAAGATGCTGGAGGGCTCCGATGACAGGGAAATGCTGCCTGTCGCGGTCGAGGGTACGCTGCTCCAGGATGTCTCGGTAAGCAACGGCTACTGTATCGTTGATTTCAGCGAGGAAATCAATGCAGCACCTGCCGGGGAAGTGATTGCGAATCCCGAGACGGTTCTTTACGCGTTTACCAACGCATTGATCGATACCTGCACGGAGGATCGTATCATAGGCGTCCGGTTCCGGATCGAGGGCTCAACCGATGTCCGGTTCCGCGATCAGGTGAACCTGGACCGGATCTTCGAAAGAAATGCGGAACTGATCCTTCCATCCTGATCGGCTTGTCATAAAAATGTCGGTACACACAATCATGACGTAACATGCAAAGCGTACTGCCGGCAGTTTCCGTCCTGTCGCTGAAACGGAAGCTGCCGGCAATTTTTTTGTTTCCCGAAAGCTCCTGTCCGGGTACAATGAAACAGTACAGGTTATTTTCAGGTCATACTTCAGGCCAGACTTCAGGTCATACCCCAGGTCATACTTCAGGCCAGTCTTCCAGCCAGTCTTCCGGCTGATCTCCAGGACATCTCCGAGATATTCCCAGAGGAGGGGACCGCTATCCGTCACATCTCATCTCTCCAGTGTTTTATGCCTTCTGTTCACAGGCTTGTCCGGTTTGTCCGCTGCCCGGTTTCCGGCCATGCGGTCCGTTCTTTTCGCATCTTTTGGCTTCGCAATTTCCTGCGGCGTCCTTTGTTCCTTCTGAATCTCGCCGTGATCGGCCTGATCGCCTCAGGTCTCTTTCCGGGGTGCGGGGGAAAATATGCGGAACAATGGAGCGCCGCAGACCAGAGGAGGCTTCAGGCAGCCGGATGCGTGCAGGCGAAAGAACTGACCCGGAATGGATACCGGCTGATCCTGGATCATCTTTCCTTTTCTGCCGGATCCGACGGAGCGGGAGAGATCGCCCGACGGTCAGCAGAACGTCTGAATGAAGTGACTTTGCCAAAGGATCGTCTGCAGATCTTCCTGCCGGGAGAAGAGGCTTCACCAGGTGATATTTCTCAATCAGAAGAAACGTCTGTGCCGGAAGGAACGGATTTGTCAGAAGGAGGATCCATGCCGGAAGGAACGGCTTTGTCAGAAGGAACGTCTGTGAAAGGAGGATCCGGAAGGGAGGAAGCGGAACTGTTCCGGAGGATCCGGATCGGGGACCGCGTATGCTTCTATGGGAAATGCGCCCTTCCGGAGACTGCTTCGAATCCGGGACAGTTTGACAGCAGGAAGTACTGCCTGGCCAGGCGCATCCTCCTGAAGATGACCGGGGAAAAATGCTGTGGAATATCCGATTCCGGGACAGCGGGGCTCCGGAGGATGATCCTGGGATACCGCAATCTGATCACGGACCTCAGGCTCGGGATGCAGTCAGGCCTCCTGACGGTTTTCGACACAGAGGACGCGCCGCAGATTGCGGCATTTGTCCTTGGAGATGGTTCCGGACTGGACGATACGTTAAAACAGATGTTCCGGGACGGGGGCATGTCCTGGCTGGTGTGTGTTTCAAGCCTGCATATCAGCATGCTTGGAATGATGATCTACAGGCTTCTTCGAAGCCGGGGCGTTCCGTTTGCGCTTTCCGGACTGCCCGCGGGAGCGGCTGTCATTAGCTATGCGCTTATGACAGGATTCTCCGTCTCTTCTCAGAGAGCACTGGTTACATTTCTGATCTGGATGGGAGCACAGGTCTTCGGCAGGACAAGAGATACCCTGACTTCGCTGTCAGCGGCATCCCTTGTGATCCTCGTCCGTCAGCCGTACGCGCTGTGGGACAGTTCCTACCTGATGCCCTGCAGCTGCATTCTGTCCCTGGAATATCTGGCACCGGCCCTGGAAAGGGTTTTCCGGCCCCGAGGAGCAGTCAGGAAAAGAATCTGCGCCTCAGTCAGTCTGTGGGCGGGAAGCCTTCCGGCCGTCCTGTGGTTCTATTATCAGACGACTCCTTATGGAAGCATGCTATATCCTGTCCTGCTGCCGCTGATGGGGATCCTCCTGCTGTTCGGACTGGCCGGAAGCGCGGCGGGCTTTCTGTATCTGACGATCGGAATCAAAGCATCCGGCCTGGCGGGAAGGACGATCGCGTGGCCCTGCCACATCCTGCTGAAGGGGTTCGCCGCAGTGTGCAGGCTGGAATCTGCTCTTCCCGGAAGCGTTCTGATCCTGGGGCGGCCTGCATGGTGGCAAATGCTTCTGTACTATACCGTACTTGCCGGCTTTGTGATCCGGATCAGAACCAGGAAACCGGGAATCCGCGAAAAAGAATTGTTCCCGTTCCGGCATATCACAAAGGCACATCTCAAAACGGTGTCGCTTCTGCTCCTTCTTGCAGTGATGATCAGCCTCCGGAGGAAGCCGGAGTTTCGGTATACCTGTATGGATATCGGGCAGGGAAGCTGCAACCTGATCGAACATAAGGGCTTCGTCATTCTGTTCGACGCAGGTTCGAGCTCTGTGGATGAGGTGTGGAGATACCGGATCGACAGTACATTGAAGTATTATGGCATCGGAAAGGTGGATCTTGTACTGCTTTCCCATGGGGATATCGACCATACAAACGGGATCGGCCAGCTGCTGGAGGGGTATCGGCGGAACCTGGCGGGACAGAATGCAGGAGATGTGACGATCGGGCAGATCCTGCTTCCGGATCTGCCGCAGATAGATGAGCACCTTTCCGCGATTGCGGAAAGCGCAGCCATGAAGGGGATCGAAACAGGCTGTGTCTGCGAGGGCGCCAGTATGACGCATGGAGAAATGAGTCTGAAGATCCTTGGGCCGTCTGCCGGCCGGATAACCGGAAACGCGAATGAGGACTGTATCGTCATGCTGCTGGATCTGGGAGATATGCGTATCCTGTTTCCGGGAGATCTTGAAAAGGAAGGGGAGGAGCTGTTTGTAAAGGCATGGAAGCAGAACCCTGTATTTACGGGAGGAAACGAAAACAGGGATGGAAACGGATATGGAGATGAAAATGAAAATGGATATGAAAATGGATGTGGAAATGGATATGGATATGGAGAGGGAGAGGGCACCGGGAGAAGGATGATCCTGGTTGCCGGGCACCATGGAAGCAAAAACGCCACCTCCGAAGAATGGCTGGATCTTGTGAAGCCGGACCTGGTGCTGATTTCCTGTGGAAAAAACAACCGGTACGGCCATCCTGCACAGGCGATGCTGCAGCGCCTGGAGAACCGGCATATTCCTTTCCGGAGGACTGATCTGGAAGGCGCGCTGCAGGTGATATCCGGACATGGATGAACCGTGCCTGAGATGCGCAGATCTGATCTCCGAAGGCATGCCTCACCGGAAACACAGAAACAGGATTCGATGCCAGCATGAAAAAACAAGTGTTTTTTTCCCATGAATCATTTATACTGTGTGTAGTTGAAAAAACCACAGGTTGCATCAACTCAGTGAAACCTTTTGATTTCATGGAGGCGCCCCTATGTCTGTGATGAATCAGATTGATCCCTGTTATGAGAGGGATGAGCTGACCGGTCTGTTGTCAATCGATGGAATGATTCGTCTGTTCTGTTCAGGTGAGATTGTTAAACATGAGCAGTTCGGGATCGTATATATGAGTATCCCTATGTTCAAGACATTGAACGTGAGCTTTGGATATGAGTATGGAAACAGATTTCTCAAAGCGGTTGCGGATGGCATTCTCGAGATGCTCCCAGACGCGTACGCGGCAAGGGAGAGTTCCCACCATTTTGTTTTCCTGATCCCGGACCAGGACGCTGAGCAGATCCGGAAAGGACTGGAAAAGCTTCAGAACCGGATCAGTATGATTCCACGGGGAGACCGGATGACACTCAAGGCCGGTATCGCACTCAACAGCTGGTCCGCTGACTTCTTTGGCCTGATGGATCTGGCGCGGCAGGCCTGCTTCTATGCCGAGAGACAGAAACAGAATATTCAGGAGTATTATGAAAAGGTCTCGAAAGAGATGGAGCTTCAGAAGTATCTGCTGAGTCATTTTGAGGAGGCGTGTGAAAGGGGAGATATCCAGCCTTTCTATCAGCCCGAGATCCGTACGATGTCGGGGGAATGCTGCGGATTCGAAGCGCTTGCAAGGTGGATCGACACGCAATACGGACTGATCTCTCCCGGAGTGTTTATTCCTCTGTTTGAGCAGGAGAATCTGATCCATAAGCTTGACCTGCACATCATCAGGACGGTCTGCAGAGATCTTCGCAGGGCGCTGGATCTGGGGATCAGCGCGGTTCCGGTTTCCGTCAATCTGTCGCGGGTGGATTTCCGTATGATGGATGTGATCAGCGAGATTGAAAAGTGCCGTGAAGCTTTTCAGATACCGGGAGATCTCCTCCATATCGAGATTACGGAGAGCGCCGTGGCGGAGGACAGCGATTTCATGGCAGGCATCATCGATCAGTTCAGGGAACTGGGATATCAGATCTGGATGGATGATTTCGGATCCGCTTACAGCTCCCTGAACAATCTTCAGATGTACCATTTTGATGTGCTGAAGATCGATATGTCTTTTTTGAAGCAGCTGCCGGAGAATCCCCGTACCGGAGTGATCGTAGCCTCCGTGATCAATATGGCAAAACGTCTGGGGATCGAAACGCTTGCGGAAGGCGTGGAGACACAGGAGCAGTTTGAATTCCTCCGGGAGGTCGGCTGTGAAAAGCTTCAGGGGTATCTGTTCGGAAAGCCGGAGAGGATTCTGCGCGATTCCGAAAAGGAGTTTTTTGGGAGTGCGGTGATGAACCGGCTTCCGCTGGAAACGCCCGAACGGCGGGAATATTTTTCCAGAATCGGAAGAGTGAATCTGCTCAGTTCAACGCCGATTATGGATCCGCTTCTTGAAGTGAAGAACAGGATTCCGATCACCGTTCTTGAGACAACGGATGCAGGGGAGATTCATTTTCTGTATGGGAATGAGGCCTATCACCGTTTTCTGAATTCTGTGCAGATCGATGACCTTGCGGCTGCCCAGAAGCGGTCCAACAAGCAGCATCTGGCGGAAAACATAGCATTTCTCAGGTTTGCAAAGAGAGCGGAGGCTGCCGGAAGGATCCAGGGAGAACTCCTGATTAACGGGGTTCTGTTTAACAATGAT
>CAJOQO010000333.1 GCA_905236545.1 uncultured Lachnospiraceae bacterium | reverse complement strand
TCAGGCTTGAATGTCTCCAGCTCCTCCTCTGTCGGCTGTATGAACATATTCTTTACGAAATGCGCCTGCCATGCGACTTCCAGAATGAAGCGGATGGACATACGGGTATCCTTGTTCGCGCCGCAGAATGCATCGACGACAAACAGCCTCTTACCGCTCAGCTGCCTGATGGCAAGATCCTTGACAGTCGCCCAGACTTCCTCACTCATCGGATGGTTGTCGTTCTTGTAACCCTCGGTGGTCCACCACACGGTATCTTTGGAGTTCTGATCCATGACGATGTACTTGTCTTTGGGAGAACGCCCGGTATAGATACCGGTCATCACGTTGACCGCATCCAGCTCGGTAAGCTGTCCCTTGTCATAGCCTGTAAGCTCCGGCTTCATCTCTTCCTCATAAAGGAATTCAAATGACGGGTTGTGGACGATCTCTTTTACGTCCTGGATACCATACTGACCAAGATCGATGTTTGCCATTGATTCTAACCTCTTTCCTAAAATTAAAGCTTAATTGACAGTAACCCTTCACTACCCTGAAAAAATGCCTTATCAACGCCTTTTTTCACGCCTGTATTATAGCGAACAGGTCTGTAAAAATCAACATATATGTGCTAAAGTGAAGGAGTCCTGCCACTCAGGAACCCCTGTGGCCTTCTCATGGTGCCCAGGGAGCGGCCTGCTGCAGCCAAAGCATATAGACGAAAAGAAAGGGAATGAGGTTCCATATGTCCATATCTGTCCGTGATCGTGTCCGCGAGATGAAACTGATCAGCCCTGTCGCCGCAGGCGCCGGGGAGAAAGTACGCAACGAGGCGCTGCGCCTCGCGGCCGAAGCGCTGAAGAAACACCGTCCGGAGATCTTTGAAGCGAACAGGGAAGATCTTGAGCGCGCAAGGGAATCCGGGATCTCTCCCGCAGTCATGAAGCGCCTGAGGTTTAATGAGCACAAGCTCACCGACTGCCTCGCCGGCATCGAAAGCCTGATTGCCCTGGAGAATCCGACCGGCAGGGTCACGCTTCACCGGCAGCTGGACGAGGGGCTGATCCTGAAACGCGTCACGGTTCCGATCGGCGTGATCGGCATCATCTTCGAAGCACGGCCGGACGCTCTGGTGCAGATCAGCTGCCTGTGCATCAAGAGCGGAAACTGTGCCGTTCTGAAGGGCGGCAGGGAAACCGCTTCCACAAACAGGGTGCTGTTTGATCTGATCGCGGCAGCCGCTGTTCAGGCCGGGCTGCCCGCAAACTGCCTGATGCAGGTTTCCGCGCACAGTGAGATCGACGAGCTGCTGGAATGTGATGACTGCGTGGATCTCCTGATCCCCCGCGGATCCAATGCATTTGTCCGTTATATTATGGATCACACGAAGATTCCCGTGATGGGGCATTCGGACGGTGTCTGCCATACCTACGTAGACAGGGCTGCCGACTTTGATCAGGCCATATCGATTCTGATCGATGCGAAAACGCAGTATACCGCAGCGTGCAATGCGACCGAAACCCTGCTGGTACACCGGGAGATCGCAGGGGCATTTCTCCCGGAAGCGGCAAAGGCGCTTGCCAGGGCGGGAGTAAAACTGCGCGGGACAGAGGAAGCCGCCCGGATCCTGGCGAAAGCTGCCCCGGCTCTCCCGGACGCCGCGCAGACAGGAAAGGAGAAGGTCCGTGCGCAGGATAAGTCCCCTGCAGCCCGGATCCTTCCGGAAGATATCATGGGTGAGGGTGACTTTTCGGCTGAGTACCTGGATCTGGTGCTCTCCGTGAAGCTCGTAGACAGCGTTGAGGAAGCCGCGGCGCACATCAACCGCTTCGGCTCTCATCACACCGACTGCATCGTCACGCAGGATGACGAAGCCGCTGACCGGTTCCTGACGCTCGTCGATTCCGCGGGAGTATACCGCAATTGTTCGACCAGGTTCGCGGACGGCTTCCGCTACGGATTCGGCGCGGAGGTCGGCATCTCCACGGGTAAGCTCCATGCACGCGGGCCGGTCGGACTTGACGGGCTTGTCACATACAAGTACCTCCTCGAGGGCAGCGGGCAGATCGTGGGAGACTACGCCGCAGGGCGCAGGCAGTTTCATTTTCAGGAGCTGTAAGAGCTCCTGATTCCACCGATTGTTTTCTGACGAAAACCGCGCGCAAAATCTTACATAATTTCGTGAATGTATCTCTTGACTGTTCGTGAATCCATATTATAATGATATTTGGTATGTTTAAACATGGTTTTCGAGTGGGTGAGATACGCTATGCCAAAATCAAAATTTGAATCGATTTACAGAGAACTGAAAGCAGATATTGAGTCCGAGCGTCTTACATATCAGTCCCTGATGCCGTCGGAGAACCAGCTGATCGTGCGGTTTGACTGTTCGCGAAACACCGTGCGCAGAGCGATCGCCATGCTGGCTGAGGAGGGTTATGTCCAGCCGATGCATGGAAGAGGCGTCCGGGTTATTTATACCAAGACGCAGACCCCGCCTTTCCTGATCGCAGGGATCGAGTCCTTCCACGAGAGCGCCAGGCGGAACAACCTGAAGACAACGACAAAGCTGATCCGTTTTGCCGAGCTGACGGCCGATGAGCATATCTCCAGAAAAACCGGCTTCGAGCTCGGAACCGAGCTCTATTATATTCAGCGCGTCCGTTCTCTGGACGGAGATCCCTGCGTCTTTGACGTGAATCTCTTTGACAAGAAGCTGGTGCCGGGACTGACGAAAGAGATCTGTGTGAAGTCGATCTATCATTATATCGAGAAGGATCTCAACATGAGCATCGTCATGAGCAAGCGCACGATTACGGTCGAGCGCATCACACAGATCGATGAGGACTGCCTGAACCTGAACGGCTATGATACCCTTGCCGTGGTCACCGGTCAGACCTTCAACTCGGAGGGCGTCATGTTTGAATGGACGCAGTCACGCCACCGTCCGGATTATTTCACGTTCCAGACCACGGCGATGCGGCACAAAGAAAAGAAAACCGCCCCGCAGGAAGACGGGGGAGGATGGGAGGACGGCATCTGAGGATGCCGTCTTTTTTTACGCGCAGCGAAAAGCCGCAGAAGTGTTACGCCAGTTCCTTCAGCGCTTCTATCGCGTCCAGATAACTGGCCTGAAGCGCGCTGAACGCCGCCGGCGCTTCTGCCATGTTTCTCTGCCCCTCACGCAGCACATCCGTCAGCCGCGACGCATCCTCCTGGATCTTCCGAAGATCAAGGTTCATACAGATGCCCTTCAGCGCGTGCGCGGCGATAAACGCGCTTTCCGCATCTCCTGCGATCAGCGCCTGCCTGCACCTCTCATAATGGCGGTCCGTCACGAGCATCTTTACAATCGGCCCGACGGTCTCCGGGCCGCCCAGCCGTTCGCAGACTTCATCGTAATCCCCGCCGGTCTTACCGTAGAATTCTCTCAGCGTCATATCGTGTTCTTCCTCCGCCGCCCGGTTCCCTCTCCGTCACGCCGCATCGATCCTCTTCCGCAGTCCGCTCCTACATTCCTTTGTGGAACCGTTCGATGGCTGCTTCCACCTTGCGCTGTACCGTCCTGCAGTCAACCGGCCGCCTGATAAAGTCTGTCGCTCCTTCCTCGAATGCTTTCCTCACGGATGCTTCTCCGCAATCCGTGGAAACCATGATGACCGGCGTATGATCCAGCCATCCATGCTTCCGCGCCGCAGCAAGAAAATCGTATCCGCTCGAAACAGGCATCACCGCATCCAGGATCACCGCCTTGATCTGTTTCTCGTTCCCACGAAAAACCTCGATCGCTTCCAGACCATCCTCCGCCTGAAGAACCTCATAGCGATCCTTCAGAAACTGCAGAAGGATCATCCGGTTGATCTTTGCATCATCTACGATCAGGATCTTTGCCATATGCGCGCCCCTTTATCATACCCCCGCAGATATGCCATCCCCCAGGTTCAACACCTGTACGACAGCTGTACGCCTCTCGCCAAGGGCTTCAATATATCTATTCTCCTCGATATGATGAAAATGAAATCCCAGCCGCTTCATTACCTGCGCCGATGCTTCATTTCCTTCATAATAGTCCGCCCAGACTCTCGGTATCGCAAGATCTTTCTTCGCGTGTGCCAGGAGTGCCTCCGCCGCTTCCGTCATGATTCCCTGATGCCAGAAGGGCTCCGCGAGCCAGTAGCCTAACGCCGCCTCTGCATGCATTCCCTCCGGAAAACCGAAGGGATCTCCCGGTTCCGTACACACCAGAGGGTTCGCACTCCGGCGCTCATCAAAAAAGGTAAGGCATGTTCCGTTTTCATCCGCCAGCCGGAAGTTCTGAAGACCGACGGATCCGATCGCCTCCGCCGTATCCCGAAGGGCGATCGCGTAGATCTCCGGTCTGGACAGAACATCACGGATCACCGCCCTGCTCTGCGCAAGATCCGCAAGAGGAAGCCAGCCTGCCCTCGGCCCGATCTTCGGATTGCCTGCATGACGGAACAGGGCGGAAGCGTCCTCCGCCATCCACGGTCGCAGGATCAGGCGCTCTGTCACAAGACAATTGTGCTCATTCAGCGAGGCGTGGATCAGTTCTCCCTTCCGGTACACCAGCTTCATGGAGAAAAACGGAATCTCCGCGTCCAGGATCAGCGGCAGAAAGATCCTGTCTCCCGCCCAGTGAGGAATCCGTGTCAGCTGCTCCTTCGGCAGCCACTCCAGCTTCCCCTCCCTGCATGTCTTCAGTTCAACGATTCCCGGTCCGATCCGCCCCTGTCCGTCCATGCCATGATCCGGTCCGACAGCGATGCTCTTTCCTCCGCTGACCGCGTTCCCCGCCTGATCATGGTATCCGGTTACGGTAAACAGATGCATATATTCGGTCTCATCCTCATCCGACACGAAGGTCACGATCCCGCAGTAGCGATACCGGTCGACGCTCAGCCCCGTCTCTTCGTACACTTCACGGCGCATGCATGCTTCAGGGGTCTCTCCCGCCTCAAACTTGCCTCCGACACCGATCCATTTCCCATGGTTGATATCATGCTTCTTTGTGATCCTGTGCATCATCAGGACACATCCGTCCGCGATGATATGGACAAGTGTCGTCTCTTTCATCTTCCCTTCTCTTCCAAAAACCGTATCGCCTCCTGCGGCGATTCATCTTATCTGTTCCGTATCGGAACGGGAACGGATCTCATCTCATCTGTTCCGAATCGGAACGGGAATTGATCTCATAGACCCGCTTCCGCACCCGTTTCTCGAATTCTTCTCTGGGCAGAGGCTGGTCAAAATAGAATCCCTGCGCACGGAAGCAGTCCATCTCCTTCAGCATTCTGATCTGGTCAGGAGTCTCCACGCCCTCGGCGATGCAGCTCATGCCGAGCTCTGTCGCCATGGAGATCACATGCTTCATCATCACGGCGCTCCGGTCACGGGTGTCCGTCGTGTAAGTCAGGAAGCTCCGGTCGATCTTCAGCTCGCTGAACGGAATATCACGCAGCATGCTCATCGAGGAGTAGCCGACTCCAAAGTCATCCACGGAAGTGCGGATCCCTTCGTCCTTCAGCCGGTAGACCAGTTCTCCCATCCGTTTTGCAAAGGAGGAGCTCGTTGTCTCTGTGAGTTCCACGATGATCAGCTCATGCGGGACATTGTATCTGTCAATTGTCTCCACGATCTGCCTTGAAAGAAGCGGGTTATTCAGGTGCATCCGCGAGAAATTCGTCGAGATCTCGACCGGCTTCCCCCCGCTGTCCATCCAGTTGCGAATATCCCTGCAGACATGATCCAGCATATAAAGATCCAGATCACAGATCAGTCTGCTCTTTTCCAGCACCGGAATAAAACGGTCCGGCGGTACGATCTCCCCGTCCCGGAACCAGCGGCAAAGCGCTTCCGCCCCGATCACCTCATTGTTCAGAAGGGAGACCTTCGGCTGGTAATATACCTTAAACTCCTCGTGATCGATTGCGTCCGGAAATGCCATCTCGACATGCTTCGCATTCTCCAGCATCTGCACGATCTGCCTGTTGTAAAACAGGTATGGAACGTGCTTCGTGTACCTTGCCATATTCATGCAGATCTGCGCGGCGTCCACCATCTCCGAGGTCTTATGGAACTCCGGGCTTCCGACACAGATTCCCGCAGTCGCGGAGATCCTGTACTGTTCATCTTCCGTGCTCCCGTATGAGATATGCGTCCCCTGCAGGATCTCCAGGAACCGGTCCACATGATCCGTGCGCACAACCGCGCCCAAATTGTCTCCGCCGACTCTCCAGACCGCCTCCGGTTCTTCCAGAACCTCTTCCAGTTTCTGCAGAAACAGTCTCATAACCTTCGTGCCATTTGCGCGGCCGATCTGGCTGTTCATCTCACCGGTGCTGTTGACATTCATGAAGAATACAGCATACTGGTCGATCTGCCCCTGTTCCAGCAGCTCCGTAATCCGGAATATGCCATAGTTTAAGTTCTTTGAATCAAATACCCGGTCATGTGTCACGGTATACCGAAAGCCATTCAGAAGATAAACGCTCTTTTTGATCAGCCCGAAGCCTGCGATAAACCGCTGCGCCAGATATCGTGCCTCATCGTCCCACAGGACACCCTTCTTCGGACGGCAGACAAAACGGATCATCGTTCCCGCAAAGGTTTCCCGCTCCCAGAGGACAGGCTGTGCCCACAGATCCGGGTCCTCTTTGTAATAAGTCACAACCTGCGGCCGTCTCCCGCTCCTCAGTGCACTGTCGCCAGGCTTCTCTTCAAACTCCACCGCGCCGATTCCAAACACCGGCGCTATCTGAGCTATGTTGCTTTTATCCTCCTGACAGTCAAACGCCCCGATCTTTTCTTCCTTCATAAAGAAGCTCTGAAGCAGACTGAATTGATCCCATTCCCCCATCATGTCACATCCATTCCAGCTAATACCCTTTTTACGTATGATCCGTGAATCATAGGTGGGAGCAAAAGTACCTTTTGCCCCGCCTTCATTATATGCAAATTAGCTTAGCTAAACAAGTCTATTTCTCATTCTTTTCCTGCCGTTGCGGTTCTCCGTGCCCCGGCCTGCGGGTGGCTTCCGCTCAGACGGCTGATTTTGCAGCTCCGGCCTGCGGATGGCTTCCCCATCGCAAACCTGTAGCCCACTCCAGCTGAGC
>CAJOQO010000332.1 GCA_905236545.1 uncultured Lachnospiraceae bacterium | reverse complement strand
GGATGCTCGTCTGCGCAGACGGTTCACGGTCTTTGGGAAGAGGCCGTGAATAGCCACATAGGCTGACGTCCGTGTGGTCAGATAGAAACAGCAGAAAACGTGCGTCCATAGATGAGGATGGAGGAGCCTGCAGGGTCAGGCCATGATTTATAAGAACAGATAATAAATCATGCTGATCGGCAAATAAGTTGAATTGGTTAAGAAAGGGCTTTTACGGTAAAATAGAAAACAGTGATTTCGGAACGAATGGAACGAATCATGAAACGATACACTGGACGGGAGGAGCGCTTTCATGGAGACCGAAAAGATAACCTTCTGCAAGGGCGGAGGCTGCACGGCGAAGCTGGGCGCGCAGGCGCTGAACCGTGTGCTGAGCCTGCTGCCGAAGGGAGAAAAAGACGAAAACCTCCTGGTGGGATATTCCAGCAAGGATGACGCGGCAGTCTACAGGCTGACGGACGAAATCGCATTTGTCCAGACACTGGACTTCTTTCCTCCGATGGTGCAGGATCCGTATACCTTCGGACAGATTGCGGCGGCCAATGCGCTCAGCGATATCTACGCGATGGGCGGAACGGTAAAGACTGCGCTGAATATTGTCTGTTTTCCGGAGAAGTGGGATCTGAACATTCTCGGTGAGATCCTGCGGGGCGGATCGGAGAAGGTGATCGAAGCCGGCGCCAGCCTGGCGGGAGGGCATTCCATCGCGGATGCGGATGTGAAGTACGGCCTGTCCGTGACGGGCGTCGTACATCCGGATCAGATCTGGCAGAATCATACAGGACGGCCGGGGGACAGCCTGATCCTGACAAAACCGCTTGGGGTCGGGCTTCTGTGTACTGCCGACCGTGTCGGGGAAGCTCCGCGGGAGGGAATGGAAGCGGCGATCCGCTCCATGACAACGCTGAACAAAGGCGCCGCAAAGTGCTGCCGCCGGTACGGGATCCATGCATGTACGGATGTGACCGGATTCGGCTTTCTGGGACATCTTCATGAGATGATGGACGGCCGGCTGTCCTGCCAGGTCTTTACCGATCGGATTCCGGTTCTTCCGGGAGCCGTTCACTGTGCGGAAGAATTCCTTCTGACCGCGGCAGCCCAGCGCAACAGGAACCACCTGGGTCCGTATGTCCGGTTTGAGAAGATACCGTTCGCGATGGAGGAGGTTCTGTTTGATCCTCAGACATCCGGCGGACTGCTGGTGGCAGTCGGTCCTGACGAGGCGCAGCCGCTTCTTGCGGATCTTCGTGCGGAAGGCCTGGACGCCGCGATCGTCGGCAGGATCTGCGGGAAAGAGGACACGGAGATTCACGTGATATAAGGCGGAAATGCATTTCTGTTTTTCGTTCTTATAACGATCCGGATCCGCGGATCCGCACGGCGAAGTTTTAAACAGATGAGATGAGTTACGAAAAAACAGCCCGAAAAACAGCTGAGAAGGAGGGATTTCTGAGATGATAATAAAAGTAAATGCGCTTGGCGATGCCTGTCCGATTCCCGTGGTGAAGACAAAGAACGCCATCAGGGAGATGGCGGGAGCCGGGACGGTAGAGACGCTGGTGGACAATGAGATCGCAGTCCAGAATCTGACAAAGATGGCGCAGCAGAAAGGGTATGGAGTAAAGTCCGAAAAGCTTTCCGACAATGAGTTCCGTGTGACCATGGAGATCGGGGAGGCGGTGAAGGCGGAGGCGGATTCTCTTTCTGCGGATGAGGCCGGGGAAGAATGTCCTGCGGCGTTCGGAAGAAAGAAGAGGACGGTTGTTGCGGTTACCGCTTCCGTGATGGGAAGCGGCAATGATGAACTGGGTGCGGTGCTGATCAAGGGATTCCTCTATGCGCTGACACAGCAGGAAGAGCTGCCGTCGACGATCCTGTTTTACAACGGAGGGGCCCGGCTGACCTGTGAGGGATCGGCTTCGATTGAGGATCTGAAGAGCCTGGAGGCGATGGGGGTCGAGATCCTGACCTGCGGAACCTGCCTGAACTATTACGCTCTTTCCGATCAGCTTGCAGTGGGCGGAGTGACGAACATGTATGAGATCGCGGAGCGCCTTACCCGGGCGGATCTTGTAGTGAGGCCATAGCGCCTTATCCGGGCGGATCCTGCAGTGAGGCCATAGCGCCTTATCCGGGCAGATCCTGCAGTGAGGCCGCAGCGGAACCGTTTCGATGTAAGGGGGGCTTGCCGGAGGGCGGCCGGGAGTAATACATGCGCAAAAGCAGAATCTTTCTGGTGATCACATTTTCGGAGACAGCGGATGCCATGGCAGCAGAGAAGCTGCTTGCCGGGAGACAGATTCCGGGACGGATCATTCCCATCCCAAGGCAGCTGAGTGCCGGATGCGGCCTGTCCTGGAGAACGGAGCCGGAGCTGGAAGACCAGGTGAAGGAAGCGCTCGGGACAGCCGGGATCCGCTGGCAGGAGATGCGGAGCATCCCTTTGTGGGTATCGGGATGACACAACAAAGGATGATCGGGAAGAAAGCATATGGAGATGACACATTTTATCGGAATCGACATCGGATCGACCTGTTCGAAGACCATCGTCATGGATGCGGAGGGACAGATCCTGCACCGGCTGCTCAGACCGACCGGATGGAGCAGTGTGGAGACGGCAGATCTGATTCTGGAAGAGTTAAAAGGCCTTGGGATCAGCCCGGATACGTGCAGGGTGGTCTCTACGGGATATGGAAGAGCCGCGGTGCCTTACGCGGCAAAGAATGTAACGGAGATTACCTGCCATGCCAGGGGAGCCTGCCATATCTTTGGGACAGATGACCTGACCGTGATCGACATCGGCGGCCAGGATACGAAGCTGATCGTTGTACAGGGAGGCCAGGTTACGGACTTTCTGATGAATGATAAATGCTCTGCCGGAACCGGCCGTTTTCTGGAGGTTATGGCGAATACGCTGTCCGTCCGCCTTGAGGAGCTTTGCAGCCTGGCGCGCAGGGGCGGCGGCGTATCCATCAGCTCCATGTGTACGGTATTTGCGGAGTCGGAGGTGACCGGCCTGATCGGCAGGGGAGAGAGCCGCGAGAACATTGCCTACGCCGTTGTAAACTCCATCGTCCGGAAGGTGGCGTCCCAGGCCGGAAGGCTGAAGCTGGATCAGACGGTGTGCCTGACCGGAGGGCTGTGCGAATTCGGTTATCTGAGGGATCAGCTCGGGAAAGCGCTGCACTGCAGCGTGATTTCCGGTCCGGACGGAAGGTACGCGGGCGCGGCAGGCGCAGCGCTGAGCGCGGTCCGTCTGTGAATGGGAAGGAACAGGATCATAAAAGGGATCCGAT
>CAJOQO010000331.1 GCA_905236545.1 uncultured Lachnospiraceae bacterium | reverse complement strand
TGTGATCAATATGGACAATGTAGTCAGTTATGTCATCAGGCTCGTTATCTATATTGCGATATCCTTTGTGACAAGCTTTGTTTCCGGTTTTATCTTAAATACGATCATCCAGAGATTCTCAAAGGATCTGAGAGCCCAGATCTCTTCCAAGATCAACAGGATGCCTCTCGACTATTACGACACCACACAGACCGGTGATATCCTTTCCGTTATCACCAACGATGTTGATACGCTCAGCACCTCTCTGCAGAACAGCGTCAGTATGCTGGTACAGTCCGGCGTCATGCTGGTCGGCGTGTTTATCGCGATGTTCCTTTCCTGCTGGCAGATGGCGCTCACCGTAGTGTGCTCGCTTCCCGTGATGCTGATCATCATTGGCCTCACCTTCAAGTATGCGCTGCCGCTCTTCGATAAGAACCAGAAGATCCTCGGCGATGTAAACGCTACCGTAGAAGAAAACTATTCCGGACAGCTCGTGATCAAGGCATTCAACGCCGAGAGCAGAAAGATCAGGGAATTCAATGAGAAGAATACCACGTTCCGCTCGATCCTCTTCAAGTCGCAGGGAATCGGCGGCCTGATCGAACCTGCCATGTCCTTTGTTTCCTACATCACCTACGCGGCGGTTCTGATCGTCGCCGGCCTGCTCTTCTCCAAGGGCTCCATCGCGGATATCGGCGTCATTACGGGCTTCCTTGTATATGTATCTCTGTTCCAGGAACCCCTTGCCCAGATCGGCCAGGCGAGCAGCACCATTCAGCTTGGTACGGCTGCATGCAACAGGGTATTTACCTTCCTTGAGCTCGAAGAACTCGACGATGACAGTGACAAGAAGGAGCTTCTTGATCACAGCAACATCCGCGGCGAGGTGGAATTCAGGGATGTCTGCTTTGGCTATGATCCCAAGAAGCTTACCATCACGAACTTCTCCGGTAAGATCAAACCCGGCATGAAGGTCGCGATCATCGGGCCTACAGGCGCCGGCAAGACGACGCTGGTCAACCTGCTGATGCGCTTCTATGAGATCACGAGCGGCGATATCTTTGTAGACGGCGTCTCCATCAAGGATATGTCACGGAGGGAGCTGAGAAGCATCTTCGGCATGATCCTCCAGGAGACCTGGGTGATCAATGGAACGCTCAGAGAGAACATCGTCTATAATCTGCAGAATGTGGATGAGAACAGACTCCAGGAGATTCTCGAAGAGACAAACCTGAGCCACTTTGTATCCACGCTGCCGCAGGGTCTTGATACAGAGATTCAGAAGGAGAGCGCTCTCTCCGCCGGACAGAAGCAGCTGGTCACGATTGCGAGGGCGATGACGGAGAATGCTCCGATGCTGATTCTCGACGAGGCGACAAGTAATGTTGATACAAGAACAGAGATCCTGATTCAGAAAGCCATGGACAGCCTGACAAGCGGAAGAACAAGCTTCGTCATTGCCCACAGACTTTCCACCATCAAGAACGCCGACCTGATCTTCGTCATGAAGGACGGCAACATCGTAGAGACCGGAACCCACGATTCGCTGATGAAGCTGGGCGGACTCTACAGCGAGATCTACAATTCGCAGTTTAACTGACGCGTGTGAAGAACCCGTCACGGGAAACTGCAGGATAGAACATGCAAAGAGTCTTCCGCCGGGGAAGACTCTTTGTATCATCAAACGTGAATCGTAACTGCATGACGTTACCGTGAACAGGAACAATCAAGCCCGGGTTTGAGCCGGAGAAAGTGAGAAAACAGATGAAGAAGAGAGTCTGTGTAATCCCTGTCATGTTGATGACAATGACACTCGGCGGGGCCATGGCCTGCCACGCTTCCATTATCCCGCCCCAGGGGCCGGGGCAGATTGGCTACAGTTCTGTGATTCTGTGCGACAGTCTGTCCGCGCACCAGGATCCCAGCTTCAGTTCCCCGTCCGTTCAGACGCTTCATTATGGGGATAAGATCATTGTGATGAATACGAAGGATGGCTGGGCACAGGCGGCCTTATCAGATGATGTGGATGGCGTACCGGTCTGGGTGAACGAAGAATTCATCGCGGTTGATCCGTCCTATTACCGGACGGATGAGGATACGGCGGTTTATGCCTGGGGGGATACGGGAGCAAAAAAAGTCGCTTTGCTTGATGCGGGGGTGACGCTTCCCATTCTTCAGGACAATGGAGACTGGCTTGTCGTAAGCCTGAGAGGAGCCGCCGGATGGATCAACAATCCGAACCGCTCGGGCAGCGCCGCGGCAGATACGGCAGGCACGTCCCAGGGAAGTTCCGGCAACAGCGCAGGTTCCCAGGGCAGTGCAGTAACCGTTTATGATGAGAACGGCGACGCTTACACGCTTTATGAGGGAACGGACGGATATTGGCGGGATGGAAGCGGAACGGAATATGACAGGCTTTCGGACACGGAGTACCAGGTACATGAGGGAACGAAAAGGCTGTCCGTGAACTTCCCGTCTCAGAGCGGTTCCTCTGATGACGGCAGCAGTGAGGAATCAGGCGATACCGCATTTACGGTATATGCCAGAGATGGCGCGACTGCCCTGATCCATCCGGTCGGCGGCGCCATGTATGAGGACGGTGAGGGCAGAACCTATGTGAAGGACGACAGTGATGGCTACTACTATTGCATCACGACAGACGTCACGTACGCTTTTGATCCTACCATGTGGACCGGTGAAGCTTATGGCGAGAATGAGTTTCCGGAGGATGCAGAGTAAAGCCGGGCTGCTCCGGCTCCGGGATCAGAACTTCGCCGCGCGGCGGAGCGCCGGAGCCCTGTGTTTCCTGTAAAGATCATACGCTGGAACAGTGGAGGACTGGATGATGAAAACAAGACGGAAATGGATCATGCCTATTGTGGTATTCTGTGTGCTGAGCAGCTTTCTGCTTTCTTTGTATGCATTTTCCGCAGAGACAGAGACGGAGACGGAGAATGCCGCACTGTCGGAAAAAGAAGAGCAGGGATCTGAGGGGAAGGACGACGCGGAGAAGGCGGAGTGGACCGTCATGCTTTATCTTTGCGGAACGGACCTGGAGTCTATGGGCGGAATGGCGTCAAAAAACCTTGAGATGATCTCAAAAACGGTACCGGACAGCAAAGTCAATATGCTGATTGAGACCGGCGGAGCGAAAAGCTGGCAGGCAGAGAAGGCAGTCGGTATCGATATCGCTTCTGACAGGCTGCAGCGCTGGAGATACAGCGAAGACGGCTTTACGCTGGAAGATGAGCAGATCAGCGCCAATATGGCAAGATACAGTACCCTTTCAGACTTTATACGCTGGGGAGCGGAGAACTACCCGGCAAAGAAGAATATGCTGATCCTCTGGGATCATGGCGGCGGAAGCTCTTCCGGCCTGATCGTGGATGAAAACTACGATGATACGATTATGAGCCTTGATGGCCTGGGACTGGCTCTGCAGAAAGCCGGCACCCATTTTGACGTGGTGATGGCGGATGCCTGTCTGATGGCAAGCCTTGAGACTGCGCAGGAGATTCAGCCTTACGCGGATTATCTTCTGGCTTCGGAGGAAGTCGTGCCGGGAGAAGGAACCAATTACGAGGAGTGGCTGCAGGCGCTGTATGATGAGCCGGAATGTGACGCTGTCCGGCTCGGGAAAAATGTCTGCAACGCGACACAGATTATGTATGGCGAGCAGGAAACCGCGACCGAGATAAACGGCCTGACCTTTTCCCTGACTGATCTGAGCCGGATCGAAGCGGTGGCGGAAGCTTTTGAGGGCTATATTCAGGAGGTTGTCGGGCTGCTTGAGGATCCTGAGGCGTTCGGGACATATGTGGACGCTGTCGGCAATACGGAACGGTACGTCTTCCGCGAAATGTGCGATCTGTATGATCTTGCGCGCAGATCCATGAAAGGCGGGATTACAAAGGAAACGGCTTTGAAACTGGAAAAAGCGGTGGATGATGCGGTCGTATTTAATGTCCGCGGTTCCTATCATCCATATTCTCACGGGATATCAGCCTATCTGTGTTACAATGGTGCCCGGGCAGATCTTGACCGTCTGGCGCGAAGCTGCAGGAATCCATGGCAGCTTGCCTATCTGGACGCTGTTTGCCTGAAATGGGATGCTCCGGAATGGGTCATTGATACGGTCGGGGAGATCCCGCAGCTGGAGCCGGAATATTACACGGCGAAGTTCGAGACAGAGTTTCCTGGGGACGAGAGCGTGCCCCTCCTGCACATTTATTCCGGGATCAGCGCCGGAGGATATATCCGTTACGAGCTGCAGCGGCTTGATGAAGACCGGGAGATATGGTATATCCTGGGTGAGAACGAGGACGTGAAGGTTCTGGATGCCAGTGAGGAGAATCTTACCTTTGCGGCAAACTTTACAGGGAAATGGCCGGCACTCGATGGCATGTTCCTGAGTCTGAAAAGCAAGGAACAGATGGGACGGAAGGTTCTGGCGGATTCACCGATCAATATCCCGGAATGGGATAACAGAAAGATGAGCCTGCGGATCGTAGCGGAGTATCCTGATCTGTATGATGATGACCAGGAGGAGTCTGCGGATCCTGACGCGGAAGAGGCCGCGGACATCATAGCAGAAGAGAGCGCGAACGAGCCGGAGGAAAACGATCCGGAAGAGGAACCGCGTGAGGTGAAGTATGACATTGCAGGCGTCTGGGATGAAATTGATTCCTCTACCGGTCTTCCCTACCGCAATACCTATCCCCTGGCGACGATGAGGGGAGTCGGCATGGAGCTCTGTGCGCCGGTTTACAGTGACTTTCTCGAATCCGTAGGGGACATGAGGTATTATGATGCCATTCCCATCAGCCCGAATCTCGAGATCGAGGATACCGTTCTTCCGGAAGGCCAGTACCGGATCCGGTATTCGATCAGTGACATGCTTGGCAAAACGTACTGGTCAGATTTCTTCTATCTGACCTGGGACGGAGAACAGGCGGTCTTTGAGGATCCGAATGCGGCAGAAGAAGAGACGGAAGAACATCTGGCCGCGTAATCCGGAACCATCCGTAATCGACTTTCGGCGGGCAGGAAAATACTGCCGGGGGATGACCGGGCGGCAGTCACAGGAGAGAAGGAGGGAAACAGTGTTATGACAAAAGAAGAACTGACAATACAGAGTCCGGAGAACATCCGCCTGCAGAAGTACAGAAGCTCGCTCATGGCGAGCGGAGGCGCGATGATCATTTTTTCTCTGTGGACGCTGCTGCGGTCGTTCGTCCAGATTGAAGCCAAACTCAATTACCGGGGAGACACGGAGGCGCTGAAACCCTGGATCACAGCAATCCTGATCGTGGGGATCGTTGAACTGGTTCTGATGATCTATCTCGGTATCTCCGCAAGAGGAGAAGGGATGGGAAGGAAAAAGAGGAGACCGTATCTTGTCCTGGGGATCATCGTGGCTGCTTTGTCGGCGGTTTCGATCCTGTATCTGATCTTCGATTTCCAGGTGGAATGTCAGGTGTACGGTGTGATCGGCGCGATCGTTACCCTGGCAGTGGAGATAACCTTTTTCTACGCGGCATTGGATCTGGTCGTTTCTGCCATCAGGGTGAGAAAACTGGAAGAAGAGACAGGGAGGGCGTAACAGATGCAACTGGATTTCCATTATTATGCAACCTACTGCGCTGCTTATCTGGCAGGCTACTCCCATGAAGAGAGCCTGAAGGTCTGTTACAGCGCTCAGTTTCCGGATAACTGTACCCGGACATTCCTTGCGGGGGTAAAGGCACCGGTTTCGGCTGCCACCACACAGACAGCGGTAGAGATGGCCGACACGGACACCGATCCGATCGGGCTGCAGGATATTACCCGCATATGGGCATCCTTCCACTTCCTTCCCTATGATCTGACGGCGGATGTGAAGAAGGGCGGGAAATCGTATAAGAACAAATACCGGCTGATCTGCAATCCGAACGGGGAGCTGCTCAGGGAGACTGTCAATCAGGTCAAAGGCAAAAGTCTTGAAGCTGTCGGCATGGCGATGCATATACTCGCCGATACCTGGGCACACCGGTACTTTGCCGGAACGCCCTCGCTTGTCATCAACAACACCAACAGCTACTTCTATGAGATTCTGGAACAGAACGGGGAGTGGTCGGAGCGGCCGGTGAGATTCAAGCATACACCCGGAGAGGATATCGAAAAGTGCAGCTATATCAACAGCCTTGCGTATGACAGCGAGTCCTCCATTATGAATCTGGGGCACGGACGGGCCGGACATCTTCCGGACTACAGCTTCATGCGCTATAAGTTCATGCCGGCGTGGAATGACCATAAGTTCATCTATAAAGACAATCCGGAGGATTATTATCATGCGTTCTGCCAGATGATCTATGCCATGACTTATCTGCGGGGCGGAGCCGGCGCTTTTGAGACCGGCGTATATGCCACCGATATTGCGAAGCCCTATGAAGCGGAGATCCGCTGGATCATAGAGAAGCGGCAGCTGGATGCATGCACTGACTGGAAGGTGTTCGGCGAGAAGCTCTCCGGGCAGGAGATTCCTGATTTCAGCGTGGACACTTTCCGCAGCGAATATGAGAGCGCTTCTGCGGAGAAGAAGGACGATACCGGTCTTGGGAGGTTTATTCTGGCTGCGCTTGCACAGAAAAGCATGATCACGAACAGGATCTACAGATCTGGAAGCCTGCTGGCCGGATATTCGATGGAATATGATGGAACGAACGTTGGCATCAAGGACTATCTGAAGCTCCTGGTAAACAGAAGGGGGAGGGTCAGTAAATGAGAAAACTGGGCAAGGTTAAAAACCTGATTATCGGCATCGCTATGCTTCTATTTACTGTGATTCTGCTCTTCTGGCCGGATTTCGGCACCCCCATGATCATGATGGTCTTCGGGATCGCCCTCTTTATCTATGGCATCTACTCGCTGATTTATTATTGCAGGATGGCCATACATATGGTCGGCGGAAAGAGGATCCTTTACCGCAGTATCCTGACGCTGGACCTGGGCGTTTTCATGCTGTCGTTCTACAAGGGGTCGGAACGCCTGATCCTCCTGTATCTGATGCTGCTTCTGGCTGCTTCGGGAGGGATTGACCTGGTCAGGGCTCTCCAGTTCAGGAAAGAAGGGGCGGCATGGAAACTGCGGGCGCTCATCGGCGTGCTCTCGATCCTTATCCTGATCATCGGGTTTATCTACAGAAAAGATCCTCATACCATGGTCTATATCTTCTGCCTTGGACTGGCCTCTACCGGCATCAACAGGATCGCATCCGTGTTCAGGAAAACCGCTGTCATCTATATCCCGGAATAAGGGAAATGAATGCGGTAATACATGGCAATTATTACCCGGAGGAAGTTTTATTATGAAGACAGGAGAAAAGGAACAGTTTCAAAAACTGGCGGAAGGTCTGGAAAGCGGAGAACTGATCAACCAGCCCTGCTGGTCCTTTATCAGGGATCTGAATTCTTTCAGCGAAGAGCGCCTGGAGAGTATCGCGATTCAGGACGGATACCGGCAATACACGTATCGCCAGATGTTCCGCAACTGGGAGCGGTACGCGGAGGCGTTTTCCGGCGCGAATATCAGCGGGAAGAAGCATTCAAGGGTGGCGCTGATCGCCACGCCGCTGACAGAAACCGTATTTGCGTTTTACGGTCTGAACATGACAGGCGCTTCCGTATCGCTGATCTATCCCTTTGATCTTTTTGACGAAAAGCAGATCCAGAGCATGATCGAAAGAGAAGGGATCACGGATCTGCTGGTCTCTGAGCTTTATGCATTTCCGCAGCTGATGAAGCGCCTCCTGCGCGAGAGGGAGGTTCTGGGGCTGCGCAATATCATCGTGCTGGGAAGCCCGATGGGCGGCGAGTATGAGGTCCCTGCGCTGGAAGCGGTCCGCAATTTGAACAGGGAACTGTTCCGTGAGCTGGAAGGCAGTCTTCTGATGGAGGATCTGCTGAAAGAGCATGAAGCATTCCCCATCTCCTACGGAAAGAACCGGTCTTCCGAGGGATCCGTGGTTCTTCATACGACCGGTACGGTCAGCGGCATGCATAAGCCGATTCCCATGTCCGACAAGGCCGTGAATGCCTCCGTAGCGTGGGCCATGAAAGCGAAGGAGACTTACGAAGACTTCAAAAAAGCGCCGAAACACATGATCAGCTGTCTGACCCTGAATACTTCCTGGGTCTATGCGATGGTGGACATGATGCATGTACCGCTCGGCCTTGGCATGGAGCTTGTCTGCCTGCCGGTCGGCGGCTCCAACCCGCATTACGCGGAGGCGATTGTCCGGTACGGCGTCAACATTCTCTTCTCAAGCAAGAGCATCCTGGATTCCTGGCTCAAGTCCATGCCGGACATTGACCTGTCGAAGCTTAAGATCATGTTTATGGGAGGGACTTATATCTCGCCCGAATATAAGCAGAAGTTCAACGATTACCTGAGATCCTGCGGTTCTACTGCGCGTGTGATTAACGGCTATGGTCTGTCTGAGCTTGGCGGTGCCTGCATGCTGTCCCCTTCGTCGCGAATGGATGACGCGATCGGGTTCCTGCTTCCGGGATTCAAGGCCAGGATCTTTGCGGAAGAGGAAAACTGCTATTACGATCTGTCAGACGGCCCCCGTACCGGCGTCCTCCTTCTTTCTTCTCCGACGATGAGCAGCGGGCGGCTGGGGGATACGGTATTCTTCGAGCTGGAATCGATTGACGGGGAGGAGTATTTCAATACCAACGATCTCGTGCGCGTGAACGAGGACGGAAGCATGACCTGCATCGGCAGGTCCAATCAGTTCTTTGTCAACAATGAGGGGGTACGCTTTGACGCGGGCCTGGTTCAGAACGCCGTTTCTTCGCAGCCGGGTATCGTGGCCTGCGGTGTTGTTCCGGAGCTGCACAAGACGCTCCATGACAATATTCCTGTCCTCTACGTGCAGACGACCGTCGGCGGCACGGCAGCTCTGGCCATCCTGCGCAAGGCCCTGAAGCAGGTGTTCATCAAGGATGATGTGCTGGCTGATACCAATATGCCGGGCCAGTGTGTGCTGACAGAAAACATTCCGCTGAATTCCAGCGGAAAAGTGGATACCCGGAAGATTGCTTCGGGCTCGGTGACAGGAAACCGTTTTTCGGTTAAGCCCGTAAAGATGGATGGAAAACTCAAGGATATCCTGCTCATCAAAGCCGCGGAGGGCGAGCTTGCCACGATGGGCGCAGGCATACCGGAGGAACTGGAGGGAGATCCATACAATATCCTGTCTGAACTGTTTGCCGCCATTCCGGATCTTCAGAAGGGAAAGATTACGAAAGTCCTCCGCATTCCGGGACTCAGGGAACTGGTAATAAAGCTTACGGGCTTTGATATAGGGAATATTCCCGCGAGCATGAGGACGATGACGCCCCAGATGCTCAATATGGCATTGCGTAAATATATTTCACCAATCATGAAAGGAGAAAACAAGATGAGCAAGAAGATGAATCCGTTTGAGGGCATGAAACTGAAATTCAAGGCCGGGTCGTTCCCGATGCCTCCCGTGCCGCCGATGCCTTTCGCGCCCCGTGGACGGAATGCCGGTCAGGAAACCGACAATGAGAGAGTTGGCGCGAGGAAGGAAAATGTCAAGTCAACGCTGAAGTCTTTCCTGCTGCAGAATATCGATCTGCAGAAGGTTTCTGCGGATAACAGCAGGAAACAGTGGAATCAGTTCTTTGATTACATGCTGGAGATGCAGGCAACGTTCGCTGATTCACTGCCGGATGACATCTCTTCCCTGCCCTTCGGACAGATGATCGCCGTGTCTCCGAAAAGCTTCATGAAGAGGCTGGAAAACTTCGAGAAGATGGCGAATGATCATTTTGTAGAGCAGGCTGACTCTGTTGCGGACTTTTTCATCAAGGGACAGGAGCAGGCCATTGATCTGATCTCTGCGGCTTTTGGCGGCCCGGTCGAAAGCGAAGTCGTGGATGAGCAGGAGATCGTGGAAGAATACGAGTACGACGAGGAAGAGGAGGACAGCTGACCTTCTTTCCATGCGTCCATCGGCGCGGCGAAGCCTTAATGAGATTTGTGCCATTGACAGCAGGCTGTATTCGCTTTACAACGAATGCAGCCTGCTTTCGTATCCTGCGGGCTCTTAAAGGCCGGGTCAGGGGTGTGACGCATAACATCATTCTTCTGCCTTCTCATTTCAGATGGATCATGCTATGATTGCATCAAAACCATAAAGCATCATCAGGTCTGAAGCAGAGATCCGACAGTCCGTACTGCCGGATCTTTTGATAAGAAAAGCGGCCATGATCTGAGCTTTGTACTGCCGCTTACAGGCAAGCCTGACGCGTCAGG
>CAJOQO010000330.1 GCA_905236545.1 uncultured Lachnospiraceae bacterium | reverse complement strand
CTGTCCGTGATCGAGTGGATCTTCCTGATCTCGGGCGGCTGCACCTTTGCCTATATGCTGAAGCTGTTTATCTGTGTTTTCGTGGAGAAGAACAGCGATCCGGACAGACAGAAGAAGTTCGAAAGCGGGTCAGGGGGATATATGGGAGCCGGAGGCGTCATCGCGGTTTTCGGCACCTCGCTCCTGTTTATCGCGCTCGGTCAGAAACCGGTGTTTAACGCGCTTGCGTCCTTTATGACGGGGCACGGCGATGTGCTGGAGGAGTTTGCGCCCCTGAGCTTTGCGTGTGTGAAGGGCGCTCTGATCTCTCTGGGCATCGGCGTGGTTCTCTATGCAGGCTTCATCCGTTTTGTCCTGATGAAAAAGGGAGAATATCTGGATCTGTGGCCGAAGAAGCTGGATCTGGAAGAGCTTCTGTACCGCCCGCTGCTGACAAGGTGGCTTCCTGCAGTCTTTGGAGCATTGTCCGGCATCCTGGCGGAGAACAGGATCCTGCGGCCTGTTTGCCGGTTTATCCTCCGGGCTGCTTCAATGGCTGCAAGGGTCCTTTCGATCGGCACGGATGTACTGATCGTGTCTGCGCGCAGAACTGTCCTGCGGGAGCGGGTGGTCCGGGATCCGGGCGAGAGGATCGGCATCCTGCAGAAGCGCAGGGACGAGCTCAAGGCTGCCTATGAACCGATCCTCGGGAACTTTTCTTTTGCGCTGATGCTGTCCTGCATCGGCATGATGGTGATCTTCGGGGTGATCATGTTCTTCAATCTGAAGGGATAAAGCCCGGCGGAAGGGTGTCAGCCCGCCGGACACGGAGCATGAAGCAATCTGCTCTGGCAGATTGCGGGAATGATTATACCAGATCAAACGAAAGCTCCGCCTTTGTTCCGTCCCAGGCGACATCCAGCATGGCTCCGTTGATCATGGAAAAATGCGGCAGTGTGTGCCCGATATCCATTTCCCAGAGAACCGGTATATCGGGAAACGCCATCCGGATGGCGTCGTCATAGGACATCCCGGCCTCTTCGTTTTCAAAGAGCGTCCGTCCGACCAGGACGGCGCGGGTTGTCTCAGGCGTGATCCAGCCGGCGTAACGCATCTGAAGGAGTGTGCGGTAGAGCACGGCGGAAGAGAGCGCGAAGTTGTCAAAGTACCAGATCAGGCCATCCTCCCCGTAGCGGCAGAGAAACGAAGACGTAAAGTCAAAGCGTGTCCCGATCAGATCCTTCAGGACATCGATACATCCGCCGATGCACCGTCCGCGGACGTTCAGGCGCTTTTCGGAAGAACGGCAGACGGAAGGGCTGGGGAAGGTCAGCGGGCCGTCTTCGAGCTGAAAGATTTCAGAACCAAGATAATGATCTGAGGAGATCTGTACCGGATTCTCCCCCTTCAGAAAGCGCAGCATGTTTTCCAGGTATTCCGGAAGGACGGGCGTTCCGCTGTCGGACAGTACGGTTGCGTCGAAGCTGCCTCCGTTTGATCCGTAGAGTGTCGCGATGTCGCACATTGTAGTCAGCGGATACAGGATTCCGGTGGGATCTGAGGCGCCCATGAGCCATTTGGGATTCGCGGCAAGGAACTCCCAGTCGAGAAAGGGCAGAATCTCATTCAGAAAATCACCGCCCGCGGCGCAGAAGACGGCATCGATCTGATCCAGCGCGAACAGGCTCATCAGCTCAACCGCTCTTTCCTTCGCGCTCCCTCCGCGAAGGCCGTCCACACGCACATGCGCTGTCTCCATGATCTTCCAGCCCTGCTCCCTGAGGACGCGGAGACTTTCGTTGAAGCTGTCGATCTTGTGCCCGACCCCCGCGCTTGGCGCGCAGATACCGACTGTTGAATGTTCCGTTAAAAAGCGTGGATAGATCATGGAAAACTCCTTTCTCAGGCGCCTCCTGCACGGCTGCTTTCCTTCGGCACAGGGCGGCTACCGTGCCTGAGGCGGCCGGGAACTGTCAGGAAACGCTCCTCTTTGTATAGGCCGTAAGCGACCGGTTGATCTGTGCCGTAACCGGGCTGAAATACAGCAGGCAGACAAGCACGCAATAGATCGGCGTCTGTATGAGGAGCTGCATGGCTCTGGTCGGAAGGATCGCATAGAGATGATATCCGTTGAACCAGACAAGCGCCGCGGTTGTGACGAAGAGCGTACAGACGATACAGGCTGTGACGGTTCCCGCGCACAGGCAGAGGATGGTTCTTTTTTTTGACCGCGGGAAGGAAGGAGCTGTCTGATAAGGGACAAAAAGGGCAGGGATCACGCCCCACAGAATCGCCGCGAAGGTGATGAGCGGGTTCACCGCGTATCCCTGAATGAGACAGCCGAGAAGGTCGCTGGCCAGTCCGCACACGGCTCCCGCGAAGGGACCGAACCAGATTCCTGCCATGATCCTGGCGATTACGCCAAGCTGGATTCGCCCGAAGCCGCCGATATTGATTGCAAGAAAACGTGAGAGGATAAGATAGATGGCGGTTAAGGCACTGAGAGAAACAAGCGTGTAAGTGCACCAGACGGTGCGGTAACGTTTTTTGAGATTCATATGACTCCTCTTTTATTCCTCCATGCAATGATCCGTAACCAGTTCTTTGTGTAACATTCTCAATTTTTTCAACAGTATTATTATATGTTAAATTGTGATGCAAGACAATGTATGATATAATCTGAACAAGTGTACAGACGGTGAACTCGGGTGGGAAGACTGAGGAGAAAAAGCATTGAACTGGAATCCACAGGTAACGAGCATTCATGATCTGAAGATCAGTGGTTTTGTTCCCCATACGGATGTCAGGAAAGACGGCATCCTGTTTTCCGCTGTTGTTCCGGAGGGAAAGACGGCCAGTCTTCTGCTTTATGAGAAGGGATCGGAAGAAGTACGTTGTGAGATCCCGTTTCCCGAAGAGCCGACCCTGGGACGGGTGTATGCGATGCTTGTATCCGGGATCCCCGCACAGAGGCTCGAGTATAATTACAGAATCGGCGGGAAGGTGGTCACGGACCCTTCCGCGCAGATTGTATCGGGACTTGAACGGTATGGCAGCCTGAAGGCGAGAAGGGAGCATCAGATCCGGGGCGGTTTTCTGAACCGCGCGTTTGACTGGGGACCGGAAGAGAAACGGCTCCGCATCCCCTACAGTGAATCTGTGTTCTATGAGCTTCATGTGAG
>CAJOQO010000329.1 GCA_905236545.1 uncultured Lachnospiraceae bacterium | reverse complement strand
GCGTAAGTATTCAGCACCCCCATTGCTCAGAACACTTCGTGTTCTTCGCTGTGGGCGGACAGAGCGGTTTCACCGCTTGTCCGCCCCGTGGAACCGCTCAGATCCGTCAGATATGCAAGCTTATCTGACTGGATCATGAGCAATTCCACGGGGTGCTGAATAATTACAAGAAAGCAGCACAACAGGATCGGCCGCGGAATTCAGGACAGAAACGTTGAATAACAGGTGCGGGCATGATGCCGGAAAGCGGGAAAGGGTCGTAAACCGATGGAAGATAGATACGCAGGACTCAGACTAGGAAACCAGCTATGTTTTCCCCTTTATGCATGTTCCAGGGAAATCGTTAAAAAATACAAACCGTTTCTCGATGATCTTGATCTGACCTACACACAGTACATCACGATGATGGTCCTGTGGGAACGGGGGCAGATCAATGTCAAGGAGCTGGGGGAGTGTTTGTATCTTGACTCCGGGACATTGACACCACTATTGAAAAAACTGGAGGGGAAAGGATGGGTGACCAGACAACGCGCGAAAGAAGATGAGCGGGTTCTGATTGTCACTCTGACGGAAGAAGGGATGCGGCTTCGTGAAAAGGCTCTCGTGATTCCGGAAAAAATGAGCTGCTGTGTCAGGCTGTCTCCTGAGGAGGCAAAAACGTTGTATACCCTTCTGTATAAGATGCTTGGCGACAGCTGCTGAATGAAAAAACATTTCTGAATACATATTGTGCTTTTGGCTCCGGCGTGCTATGATCTGGTTAGATACAGTTGTTCATACATGTAAAGCGACCATTTAGACAGAGGAGGAAGCATGATATGATGAGAAATATCAAGCTCTTGGCGGGAATACTTGGAATCGTGGTTTCGGTTTATCTCCTTCTGATCTCCTGCTATACGGCTGCGTGGAATGTTCTCACGATGAGCGGACATTTTAACGGGATCATAGGGATTGTCATAGGTGCGCTGCTGCTGGCCGGCAGCATCGTCCGGATCGGGCTGCGAAAAGCGGAAGATGATTCCGGTTCGATCATCTCACTGGTGCTGTTTGGATGTGCTGCAGGCGTAGCATTTGCCATTACGCCGATCTACCGGTATATGCAGGGATGGGCGATCATCTGTCTCATGATGGGAATCATATCTGTTCTGATGATCATGTGGAAGAATGCAAAGAAGGAATAATCGTTTTGCGAAGGATCTTTCATCGAAGGATCTTTCAGCAAAGGATCTTTTAAAAAAGGATCTTTCAGAAGAAGCTTTCCATAACGGAAGCTTCTTCTTTTTCGTTACGATTCCGCAGTTGACATATACCCCCACAGGGTATATAGTGTTGGAGCAACAAAATACCCGGTCAGGGTATTTTGTTACGCCAATCGTATGATTTTTGCCTTGATGAGATTAAGTTGATTCGGTACATTCGGTACAGATCCTGGTGTAGCGTCTCAACGTCTTTCACTGCAAAGATGACCAGGACATGGAAGGAGCCCTGCATGGAAAGAGAAGGGAAGAACACCGCACAGGACTGCTGCGGGACGCGGCATAAGGAGCGCCCGGAGGAAGAGATCAGAAGTCTGGTGAACCGGCTCAGCCGGATCGAAGGCCAGGTGCGCGGGATCAGAAGGATGGTGGAGCAGGGAGCGTATTGTCCGGAGATTCTGGTACAGTCAGCTGCTGTGAGCGCGGCGATGAACGGTTTCAACAGACAGCTCCTTTCGTCCCATGTACACACCTGCGTCGTGGAGGATATCCGCAATGGCAGGGAGGAAACCGTCGATGAACTCTGCGCGCTGCTGCAGAAGCTGATGAAGTGAGAGAAAGATGGAACAGTATACGGTAACAGGGATGAGCTGCGCGGCCTGCCAGGCGCGTGTGGAGAAGGCTGTGTCAAGGGTTCCGGGCGTGACGCAGTGCGCGGTCAGCCTCCTGACCAACTCCATGGGAGTTGAGGGGACGGCGGATGAGCGTGCGATCATCAAGGCAGTAGAGGATGCGGGATACGGCGCCAGGCGCCGCCCGGACCAGATAACCGGCGCTGATGGAAACAGTGAAGGAAGCAGCAGCCGGAAGAGTCTCTCCATGGAGGAAGAAGCGCTGGCTGATCATGAGACGCCGAAGCTGAAGAAGCGGCTGATCGGTTCGGTTGGATTTCTGCTTGCTCTGATGTATGTATCTATGGGACACGGGATGTGGGGGTGGCCTGTCGGCGCATTTCTGACAGGGAATCCCATAGGAATCGCGCTGCTGGAGGCGATTCTTGCGATGACCGTCATGATCATCAACCGCAGGTTTTTTGTCAGCGGGTTTCACGCTGTCCTTCATCGGGCCCCGAACATGGATACGCTGGTTGCGATGGGAAGCGGAGTCAGCTATGCGTGGAGTATGGCGGTTTTGTTTGTGATGACGAGGGCGTCGGCAGACGGCCGGCCGGTTCATGAGATTCATGCGTATCTTCATGATCTCTATTTTGAATCTGCAGCCATGATCGTCACATTGATTACCGTCGGGAAGATGCTGGAATCGATGAGCAAAGGCCGTACGACCGACGCGCTGAAAAGCCTGCTGAAGCTCTCCCCGAAGACCGCTGTGGTAGAGCGCGGGGGAGAGGAGGTCACCGTTCCTGTCGAAGAGGTGAAGGTCGGGGATCTTTTCGTCGTGAGGCCCGGGGACAGTATCCCGGTTGACGGGGTGGTTGTCGACGGCATGTCAGCGGTAAATGAATCTGCCCTGACGGGCGAATCGGTTCCGGTGGATAAGGAACCGGGGAGCACTGTGAGCGCCGCTACGATCAACCAGTCAGGGCATCTCAGGTGCCAGGCAGCGAGGGTCGGATCGGATACGACGCTCAGCCAGATCATAAAGATGGTATCGGATGCTGCTTCGACCAAAGCGCCTGTCGCGAAGGC
>CAJOQO010000328.1 GCA_905236545.1 uncultured Lachnospiraceae bacterium | reverse complement strand
TTGCTCATGATCCAGTCAGATAAGCTTGCTTATCTGACGGATCTGAGCGGTTCCAGGGGGCGGACAAGCGGTGAAACCGCTCTGTCTGCCCACAGCGAAGAACACGAAGTGTTCTGAGCAATGGGGGTGCTGAATAGTTACATTTTTTGTAATGATTCGTTACGGTTCACGGTCTGTGGGGAAAGGGCCGTGAATAGAGTTACAATGATTCAGGGAGGAGGAGATCCTATGCAGTATGAAGATATCACTGTCAGAGCGAAGGACTCGTATCCGCTGCGTGCCAGGTGCTTTGACTGTCCGCATCCAAAGGCAGTGGTTCTGGTTCTTCATGGAATGGAGGAGCATAAGGGTCGGTATGATTCCTTTGCTTCTTATCTGCAGGAGAATTCGTATGCGGTGCTTACCTGTGATATGCGGGGGCATGGCGCGGATGCTCCGGTCTTAAGCCATATCGCCAGCCGGAACGGAGACCGCCTTCTGGTGGAGGATGTGAGAAGCCTGACGGCCTGGCTGAAAAAACGCTATCCGGATCTGCCGCTGGTTCTCTTTGCTCATTCGATGGGGACGATCATCGCGAGGAAGGTTTTACAGGCGGACAGCAGGCAGTATGCGCGGGTAGTGCTTTCCGGATATCCGGTTCCGCAGAAGGCTGCTGCTGCCGGGATCCTTCTGTGCCGTCTGAGCGCGCTCGCGGGCCGGGAAGGATGGAAGGGGCATTCAGCGATGGTGACGAACATGGCCATGGGAGGATTCTCAAAAGCGGTTCACAACGCAAAGACGCCTTTGGACTGGCTTTCTTATAATGAGGAGAATGTCAGAAGGTATCAGAAGGATCCTCTGTGCGGGGTGGAGTTTACGCTTGGAAGCTATGACGCGCTGTTTCGTCTGGTCAGAGACATTGCGAATCCAAAGCTTTATCACGATGTCCAGGCTGAACTGCCGATCCTCCTGATCTCGGGAGAGGACGATCCGTGCACGGGAGGGGAGTCCGGGAGGAAAACATCGATCGATGTGCTCAGAAAGGCCGGATTCTCTCAGATAAAGACAGAGACAATCGCCCATATGCGGCATGAGATCCTGAATGAGGATGCCAGTGGGGATGTCTTCCGGAGGATCCTGCGTTTCCTGAAGGAAGAGTGACAGCTGTGCCGAAGATGCGCTGAAGAAGATCTGACATCACAGGAACAAATCGCGGTTACTATTCCCGTTCCCTTCCCCCGCGGATCGGATTTGCCTGCAAACGATTGACATGCATACAGGCGAATGCTATAGTAAAGGTACTTAATAAAACCTTTTTATAAAGTACAGGAGGACTTTGGGTATGGATGGAAAAATGATTCAGCAGCTGATGGTTTCTCCGGGGGACATTACCTTCCGGGAAGTGGATATTCCGAAGACGGGACCGGATCAGGTCCTTGTAAAGATCAAGAGAATCGGCGTCTGTGGCAGTGACATCCATGTGTATCACGGGGAACACCCTTATACCAGCTATCCGGTAACGCAGGGACATGAAGTGTCCGGCAGGATCGTTGAGACAGGGGAAGCTGTAAAGGATCTGAAGCCCGGACAGAGAGTGACGATCGAGCCGCAGGTTTTCTGCGGAAGATGCCATCCCTGCCTGCACGGCAAGTATAATCTGTGTGAAAAGCTGAAGGTCATGGGATTCCAGACCGTCGGTACCGCCAGTGAGTATTTTGCCGTAGACGCTTCCAAGGTGACTCCGCTTCCGGAGGGAATGAGCTATGATAATGGAGCGATGATCGAGCCGCTCGCGGTTGCTGTTCACGCCGCCCGGCGCTTCCCTGAGATCAAAGGAGCAAAGGCTGTCGTTCTCGGCGCCGGTCCGATCGGTATCCTCGTAGCCCAGTCCGTCAAGGCGTTTGGTGCGTCAGAGGTTTTGATCACGGATGTGTCTGACAGCCGCCTTGCGCTTGCAAAACAGGTGGGGGCTGACTACGCCGTTAATACCAGAGACAAGGATCTGGGCGAGGTTATGACTCAGTGCTTCGGACCGGATAAGGCAGATGTGATCTACGACTGCGCCGGCAACGATATCACGATGAATTCGGCGATTCAGAATGCGCGCAAGGGAAGCACCATTATCCTTGTTGCAGTCTTTGCGAAGATGGCGAATGTCGATCTTGCGAAGCTCAATGACTCAGAGCTGGATCTGAACACCTCCATGATGTACCGTCATGAAGACTATGTTGACGCGCTGCGGTTTGTAAATGAGGGAAGGATCCGGCTGGAACCGCTGCAGAGCGCGCATTTTGCCTTCCGGGATTATCTGAAGGCGTACGAATATATCGATGCCAACCGTGAGTCCACGATGAAGGTATTGATCGATGTGGATCCGGAGGATGACTGAGATTCGGAGCTGTCCTCCCCTGCACAGGAAGTACGCCGGATGCAGGGGAGGCTTTTCTGCGCAGCCTTCACAGGAAGGAAAGGGAAAGGAAAGAAAAGAAAGGAGAGCGGGATGTATCTGGAAGAGTTATTCGGACTGAAAGGAAAAGTAGCGGTTGTCACAGGCGGCGGACAGGGAATCGGGCAGGTGATCGCCACAGGACTTGCGAAAGCGGGAGCGGAGATCGTGATTGTATGCCGCAGCGGCGCGGATGAGACGATCCGCATGATCGAGGAAGCAGGGGGAAAAGCATACTTTGTCAGATGTGACGTGACGGATGAGGCAGCCGTGAAGCGGGCGGTTGATGAGATCATAGAACGCTCCGGAAAGATCGATATTCTTTTCAACAATGCGGGTGCCTGCTATCACAAGAAGGCGATCGTAAGAGAAGGAGAGGAGCTTGGAGGACTGAATGACGGCGAGGCGACAGTTGCCGAATGGCGGAATATCCTGGAGGTAAACCTGACAGGGGAATACATCATGTCGGTTGCCGTCGCGAGAACCATGATTGAGCGCGGGATCCGGGGGAGCATCATCAACATGGCCTCCATGTCCGGAACCATCGTCAACATTCCTCAGTGCCAGGCTTCCTACAATGCTTCGAAGGCGGGCGTCATGCACATGACCAAATCTCTTGCCATCGAATGGGCAGATTACGGAATCCGCGTGAATTCCCTCAGCCCGGGTTATGTCGGGACGCCGATGTCCCAGCCCCCGTTTGTTCACCAGGAGCTGCTGGATGCCTGGTATCCTCTGTTCCCTCTGCACAGGATGGCAAAGCCGGAGGAACTGATCCCGGCGGTTCTCTATCTCGCCTCCCCGGCGTCCGGCTATACGACCGGAAGTGATCTGATCGTAGACGGCGGATACAGCTGCGTCTGACAAATAAATCAGCGTTTCCCTAATAAGAAGCCAGGATCGACCGGATCTTCCGGGCATCCTTGCGGCCATGCGGATCCTCCGCGCCGGTCATGACATCAAGACAGTCCGGATGCAGGAGAGCCATGATTCCCGCGGCATTTTCCGCGGTGATTCCGCCTCCGCAAAACAGAGGACTGCGCAGATTGCGCAGGGTATCGCGCAGCTTTTGCGTCATATTGCCTTCACTGAGAATGCGGCCTCCGCCGGAGGCCGCGTTTTCCGCGTCTCTGGAATCGATCAGAATGGCGTCGGCCGGAGAGGAGTCAAGCATCCGGAGTGAATCGGCCAAAGAATCCGTCCCGAACATGGCAAGCCGCTCAGCCGGATTCATGGGTACGCTCCGGATGAGTGAGATCCCCTCCGCGTGGAGCGCCTGACAGATCCTTACCGTCTCTTCGAGTGTCTCCCGGAAATGCAGCTGAACATAATCGGGCTTCAGCTTTTTTGCAAGAGACAGCACATGAGAGAAGCTTCCGCCGGTCACGATACAGGTCCGGGTACCGGCGTTGTGCGCACGGCGGATCAGCGGCGCAGCCTGCGCCTCCGTCAGGTTCCAGCGGACAGGGACGGGATACTCCGTGACGAAGCCGCAAAGATCGACATGATTCTCAAGACAGGCATCGACATCGGCATCCGACATGAGTCCGCAGATCTTCAGGCCGGCCCGCCGGGTCATCCTCTGATACATCCGGACAGGATCCGGAGCTGTAAGGATCCCTGTTCCGACAAGGGCCGCGTCCGCCCCTGCGCGGATGGCGGTGCGCACCTCCGACGGCGTGTGCATGGCGCTCTCCGCAACGATCAGCGGAGACGCGCCTCCTCCCCGGGCATCCGGGAGGGGAACCGTACCGTCCAGAAGCTGCTGTGTCAAAGAGACATTCCCGTCATCTTTTTCAAGAACCAGGATGTCCCGGTGATTGATTCCGATGAGAGGCGCCTTCAGCCGGTGAAGAGCGAAGCGGAGCGATTCCGGCGTGTGCGTCTCCACAAAGGGGGTCAGCCCCCTTGAAAGCGCCGCGTGATACAGCCCGGTCAGACGTTCTTCCCCGAGACAGGAAACCATCAGGAGAACCGCGTCTGCGCCGGCCTCCTTCGTCCGGTCAAGATCCGCTTCCTCTTCGATAAAGTCCTTGCGCAGAACAGGGACGTTCACTGCCCGGCAGATATCCTTCAGGAGATCCATGGATCCCCCGAAATGTGCTCCTTCGGTTACAACGGAAAGAACAGGCGCCCCGCCCGCGGCAAGATCGCAGGCAATGGCGCGCGGATCCCTTCCCCGCATGAGATCCCCGTCCTTTGGAGAGACGCATTTGATGTCCGGGATAACGGGAATGCGACCGGAGGCGGAAGCCTGCCTGAGCGTATTCAGAAAACAAAGCTTTTGCATACTGCTCATCCTTCCTTTTCGCGGCTGAGCGCGTCCTTCATATCCTTAACCAAAGCTGCGACCTTCTCCGGAGCCTTCGTGCCGTTTTCCGCGATCAGCCTGACGATCGCGCTTCCGACGATGACTCCGTCCGCCTTCGCGGCCATGTCGGCAGCCATCCGGGGAGTTGAGATTCCGAATCCGATCGCGACGGGCACCTGGGTCACCTGGCGGATCACCCGTACGATCCCGTCCAGATCCGTCGTGATCACGCTGCGGGTGCCGGTGACGCCGAGGCTCGAAACAAGATAAATGAATCCTTCCGCCTCCTCTGCGATCATGGCTGTACGCGCCTCCGAGGTCGGCGCGATGAGAGAGATCAGATCGATGCCGTATTTCCGGCAGAGCGGCAGAAACTCATCCTTCTCCTCGAATGGCAGATCCGGAAGGATCAGGCCGTCAATACCGGTTTCGGCGCAGCGCCTGATGAAGCGATCGGAGCCATAGGAGAAAACAACGTTGGAGTAGGTCATGAAGACGAGCGGAACGTCAGTCTGAGCCCTGAGGGATACGACGAGCTCAAAGACCTTGTCCGTTGTCACGCCGCCGGTAAGCGCCCTGAGGTTCGCTTCCTGTATGACGGGCCCTTCCGCGGTCGGATCCGAGAACGGGATGCCAAGCTCGACCAGATCCGCTCCGTTTCTGATGGCTTCGAGCACCGTCCTTTCCGTCGTCTGAAGATCAGGATCGCCGCAGGTGATAAATGGAATAAAGGCTTTTCCTTTTGAAAATGCATTTTGAATCCGGCTCATAGTTTTTCTCCTCTGAATGCGGCGACGGAAGAGCAGTCCTTGTCTCCCCGTCCGGAAAGGGTGACGACGATCGTCTGACCGGAGGACATGGATCCTGCTGTCTTTATCGCCCAGGCAACCGCATGCGCTGACTCGATGGCAGGGATGATTCCCTCCGTCCGTGACAGATACTCGAAAGCATCCACCGCCTCCGAATCGGTAACCGCGACATAGGATGCGCGGCCGGTATCGTGGAGCCAGGCGTGCTCCGGACCGATGCCGGGATAGTCAAGGCCTGCCGAAATCGAATAGACCGGGGCGATCTGCCCGTATTCGTCCTGGCAGAAGTAGGACTTCATCCCGTGGAAGATACCCTCCCGCCCGGTCGCGATCGTTGCAGCGGTTTCAAACGTGTCCACGCCCCGTCCGGCTGCTTCGCAGCCGATCAGCTGCACTTCCTTATGAGGAATGAAATGGTAGAATGACCCGATCGCGTTGGAGCCTCCGCCGACACAGGCAATCACCGCGTCAGGCAGCTTCCCCTCCTTTTCAAGCATCTGATCCCTGATCTCTCTGGAGATCACTGCCTGAAAATCGCGTACGATCGTCGGAAACGGATGCGGCCCCATGACCGATCCGAGACAGTAGTGCGTATCGGAGATCCGTTTCGTCCACTCACGCATCGCTTCACTGACCGCGTCCTTCAGTGTTGCGGTGCCGGTCCTGACCGGCACCACGTCTGCCCCCAGGAGCTTCATGCGGTAGACATTGAGCGCCTGCCGGCGGGTATCCTCCTCCCCCATGAACACAACACACTCCATCCCGAAGAGTGCGGCCGCGGTGGCAGTGGCTACCCCATGCTGCCCGGCTCCGGTCTCGGCGATCAGACGGGTTTTGCCCATCTTTTTCGCCAGGAGAGCCTGCCCGAGGACATTGTTGATCTTATGTGCGCCGGTGTGGTTCAGATCCTCGCGCTTCAGGTAGATCTTCGCGCCTCCGAGATCCTCCGTCATACGTCTGGCCTCGTAAAGTCTGGACGGACGGCCTGCATATTCGTTGAGCAGTTCCGTAAGCTCCGCCTGGAACCCGGGATCCTCTTTATACTGGTTGTAGGCATCTTCCAGCTCGATCACCGCGTTCATCAGCGTTTCCGGGATGTACTGGCCGCCGTGGATGCCGAATCTTCCTTTAGACATGGCTGTTTCCTTTCTGGATGGAGAATGGGTCGTATCCGGTTCCGTATTCGGATGGATCTCTGTGACATTTCCGGGAAAACCGGGTCAGTATCAGGAATAATACCGGGGAAACCGGGTCACTATCCGGATAATGACCGGATGACTGCTTTATTGGATATATTCCTGAGACCTGCGGACGAGCTCGTCCAGCTTCCCCATGGCGCGGCCGGAGTCGATGATCCCGGCAACCTTGCTGATCCCATCGGCAAAGCCATCGGCCTTATCGCCGATGATCAATGCGCCGGCTGCATTGATCAGAACTGCGTCACGCCGCGCATCACGGATCGATCCGTCAAAGACACCGCGGATCGTGGCGGCGTTTTCCTGGGGTGTACCGCTTTTGATCTCTTCCAGCGTGCAGCGTTTGAGACCGAAGTCCTCCGGGGCGATCTCATATTCCTTCGTTTCCCCATCTTTGAGCTCAAGAATCCTGGTTTTCCCGATCAGGGAGATCTCGTCGAGACCGTCCAGCCCGTGCACAAACATCGCGCGTGTATATCCGATCTCCTTTGCAACCTTTGCAACCTGCTCAAGCAGCTCCGGCTTATAGACGCCCAGAAGATGCCTCGGCGCGAAGGCCGGATTGATCAGCGGACCGATAATCGTATAGAAGATCGTCTTGATCCCAAGGGCAGCCTCCGGAGCCAGAACCTTGCCCATTACGGGATGGAAGAGAGGCGCATAGATAAAGGAGATATTGATGTCCTCGATCATGGCGGCTGCCTGCTCCGGCGTCAGGTTGATCTGAACGCCCAGAGCCTCCAGGACATCGGCGCTCCCTGAAAGAGAAGAGATGGAGCGGCTTCCATGCTTGGCGACCGGGATGCCCGCTGCGGCCGCGATGATCGCTGTAGCGGTAGAAATATTATAGGTCGAAAGACCGCCGCCCGTTCCGCAGGTATCCATGAGTTCCGGACCGACATCCGGCGTGATCGGGATGCAGTTCTTTCTCATTGCCGACGCGATATAGGCAGTCTCCTCCAGTGTCGTACCTTTCATCACCAGGGCTACGAGGAAGCCGGAAATCTGGCCCTCCGTCAGGCGGTCTTCGCGGATATCCGTGATAATCTCAGTTACTTCAGCTTCATTCAGGTCGATTCCCTTCGTCAGTTTGTTAAGGATGTCTTTGTACATGTTCCTTCTCCTTTCCCGGCATCGAAAAAAAGATCCTGTCCCTGCAACAATTGTGCTGGGACAGGATCTGATCCTGCGGTGCCACCCTGCTTGGTAATCCGGCTGAATTACCCACTCTGCGTGTACTGTCATACACTGACCTTTGATCACGGAGCGTCCTCTCCGTCTCCCATACTGGGCAGCGTCTGATGCTGCCGTTCTGTTCGCCCTTGGAAGTCCATTCATTCCCGCTTTTCACGCCGCAATCACTCCGCCTGCGGCTCTCACCTGCGAACCTTTACAGGAACTACTCACTCTTCCTCAACGGTTTGGTGCAGTATAGCACAGCGTTAAAGCGGAGACAATACCTGTTTTCCGTTTTTTTGGAAGATTATAAAAAAGTTTTACAAACTGTTTTCTTATGCAAGGAACAGATGTGCATGGTGATCCAAAAGAAGAACCGCCGCAAAAGGGTCACTTCTGATATATCACATAATCATTCTGATCA